>JAPKXV010000230.1 GCA_026394635.1 Methanoregula sp.
GCACCCTTCCGCCGCCCGGGCCCTTTGCAATGCCCGTATGAACGTTTTGCAATCTTTGCCCGTGCCCTGCCGCGGCTTACACCGGTTTTCTGGCGCGCTTTGATTGCGCCGTCGGTGACAAGTCCCCGTAAGTCATCGCGCGATATGGCGTTTTCAATATCTGATAATCGCTCTGGATTAAACCATACACGGTTCACGCCGCACTTGAGGATTGCAGCGGCGATTCGCTTCTGACCGGCAAGGTCACTCATTGTCCTTCACCCCTGAACTGGTCTTTTTCCGGGGTTTGGTTGCCGGTTTTGGTGCAGTCTTTGGTTTTGTCTTTGTCTCTTTTGCTGACTCGGACTTTGGTTTTGAGGATTTTTTGGGTTTTTTCTCTGGCGTGGCTTCTGCCTTTGCTTTCTGCGCCTTGGGCTTTTGTGTCTTCTTTGGTTTTTCTTCTACCGGCTCGGATTTTACCGTCTTCTTTGAAACGGGTTTTGCCGGTATTTTCTTCTCTTCCTTTGCCTTAGGTGCCTCTTTTGCTTTTTTCCTGAACTTGGATTTTGCTGTTTTCTTTTGTTCTTTCTTCTGAGGCTTCTCTTCCTTTGCCTTCGCCGGTGCAGCCGGTGTCTTCTTTAAGGAGGAAGTTGTTTCCCGTGCATTGAGCACTTTCAGACCTGCGGACAGGGCTTTTTCCTGAATTCCTGCACGTTTGCGGTTTCCAATCTTTGCAGCAATCCGGACTGCCTGCGTCTTTGCATCCAGTCCTTCAAGGTCATCGACGGTATATACGAGCACCTCGTAGAAGCCGCTGGGATGCATGCCGCGGACAGCGAGAGGGCTGCCAAATCCCGGTTTGGGAAGTTTGCCCTTTGCCTTTTTCTGCTCCCGCTGCTTGTTGTGCTGCCCACGGGGTTTTCTCCATGAATCAGAGAGCTGGGATTTCTTGCCAAAGCCGTCGCGCTTGAATCTTGCGCCCTTCCGGGTGCGGACCTGAATCAGTCGTCTAATTTCATCTGCCATTGGCTTCAACCCCTCTGAACGATAAATATGCCATCCTGGAACACCCGCGGATCGCGGTTCCGGATATGGGTAGCGTGTTCAATGTTCGCTGCTGTCGTGCCGACCAGCTCGCGGTTGATGCCGGTCAGGACGACCTCATCGCTTGCGACATTTGCCGTGACACCTGGCTCAATATTGGCATACCGTGCCTTTTTCTCACCAAGGAAATTGTTGATCTCGAGTTTGCTGCCCTGCAGTTTGAGCTGGATGGGAAAGTGGGCGTATACCACTTTCATGCGGTATTCGAATCCGCTCAGAACACCCTTGCACATATTTTTGGTATGTGCTTCAAAGGTGCCAACCATCGCCGTGATCGCTTTTTTTCCTGATTCCGTGGCGAAAACAACTTCTTTTTCGTCGCTTGTTACCGTCACCTGCGGGAACCTGACGTTTCGCTCGAGTTGTCCTTTGGGTCCTGTGATTTTGAGCAGGGGGCCATCCAGCTGCACTTTGACCCCTTCGGGGATCCTGATTTTCCGTACTGTTGTCATGGCTCCACCTCAATACACATACCCGAGGAGTTCCCCGCCGATACCCTCTTTTTTCGCCTGTTCGTGTGATAAGACGCCGCGCGAGGTGGAGAGCATGAGAATGCCGAAATTTTTGCCCGGCAGGTACCGTTTCTCCCAGGATTCCATTTCCTCCAGCTGTACCGAGAACCGCGGTGAGATTTGAACGTGTCATGTTATTTCACCCTCAGCTCATCTTCTTAAAGCCCATCTTCGGGGCCCATTCGCGGAAGCACTGCCTGCAGAACATGATATAGTACCTGCGCACCAGTCCCTGTTTGCGCCCGCACATCTTGCATTCGTTCGCACCACGACCGTATTTCTTCTTTCTCTCTCCTGCCATCAGCGCACCTCCACCTGAAAGTTCTGTTTGAGGAATTCAATTGCATCCGCTTTTTTCACACGCTGCTTTTCAGGAAGTTTTCTCTGCTCCATGCGCCTGCGGGTGATCCGTATGCCCCTTCGCTCAAGGACAACGTTGACATCCATTCCATAGATGCCGATCTGCGGGTCGTAGGACATCCCGGGGAAATCCGTGTGCTCCTCGACACCAAACGAGAAGTTACCGCTTTTGTCGAACTGGTTTTCAAAGAGGATCCTCTCGATGATACCCAAGGATGTTTTGACAAACTCCTGCGCATGTTTTCCGCGCAGTGTCACCTTGCACCCGATTGGTGCCCCCTTCCTTACGGAAAACGCCGGCTGGGTCTTCTTTGCAATGGTCCTTACCGGGGTCTGTTTGGTGATCGTCTTCATGATCTCTTCGGCTTTGACAAGCTTTTCACCGCTTTCGCCGACTCCCATATGGACGACAACCTTATCGACGTAGATGTCACGCATTGCGGTCACTGTTCAATCCCCCATCGTGCCAGAGCCGGCGTCTGCCTGCCTACCATGTAGATATAGGGCATGATCGTGTCAAACCGCGTCTTGGTCGCTTCGTCCTCGAGAATAACCCTGTTTGGTACGCTGCCGGGAACCATGGTGATATCAACAATCCGGGCAACTTTTCCTGAGTGCCTGCCGCCAATCACCATTGCCATGTTACCCACGGCAAGCGGGAAGTGGTCTACAATCTTGAACCGTGTGTCCTGCTCAAGGGAAACGACGATGGAATCGCCGGCTTTGTAGGTGTTGTCGGCGAGGATGTTTGCGCCGTCCCTCATGTTTAACTGGACTTTTCCGCCCTTGATCACCGTTTTGTTCCTGACCTTGCATAACCGTGTCTTTGCCGCTTCCGCATCGATCTCGATGGAGACGTGGCGACCGTCCTTGTCACGCAGGATGCGGTAATATTTCCCGATCTTCGGGAGCGCGATGATGTCAAAGATCCCGATTCCCATCTTTGGGTCTCTGCATGGCCTCCCGTTAACGATGATGTCCTTCTGGGAAAGGATCTGTTTGACCTCTTTCATGGTGCGGGCAAAACCCATCCTGTCCCGGAGCCAGACTGCTATCGGGAGTGCATTTGCATTGTGCGGCCCGGCGGATGTCTTTGTAATGAATGTATTGGTCTTTTTTGCGATATGCCACGAGTCCGGGGCATTGAGGCGCTTTAAATGGTCTGACATTACTTGCCCTCCCCCAGTTTATCTTCGCGGCGTTTATCTTTCAGGTTCAGCTTCGTGATCTGTACCTTTGATGCATCAACTACCCTGGGCACTTCAGTACCATCAGCTTTGGTTAAAGACACACCGTGGACTGTGAGTTTTGCTTTTCCGGTGTCGACTAAATCGACAACGCCCTCGTCGCCGGTATAATCCCCCCGCGTCAGTTTAACCGTATCGCCTTTGACTACACGCAGGGTCTTTTTTCCGTATCTCTCTTGTAATGCGGAGGATAACGGGGCGTTTAAGAATTTGCTCTTTTCGTGTGATGCTGCCGTGTACCGTGCCTTTCTCTGTTTTCTGGGCTGGTGACTTTCAATTCGTACCATGCTTTTTTCCTCACACGATGATTGTAGCCATTGAGCCAAGTTTCGGGAACCGCTCTGCCACTTCACGGGCGACCGGTCCTTTGATCTCGGTTCCTTTTGGCTCGTTCTTTTCATCCACGACCACGACTGCGTTGTCCTCAAAAGAGACCCGGAGCCCGTTTGGTCTGCGCATCTCTTTCTTCTGCCTGATAACGACAGCCCGCACGAGCTTTCGGCGCATGTCGGGTGTACCTTTCTGGACACTCACCGTGGCGAGATCCCCCAGCCCCAGCTTGGGCTGACGGCGCCTGACACCATGGTAGCCAAAGACAGAAATGATCTGCACTGTCCTGGCACCGGTATTATCGGCGCATGCAAGCCTCGTCCCTGTGGCAAGTGCACGGGGCGTCTTTGACTGCTTTGCCTTCATTGCTGCTCTACCTCCACTACGACAAATGTCGTGCTTTTCGAGAGCGGCCGGCACTCAGCAATCTTCACCATATCGCCAACCTTTGCCTGGATGCAGGGGGGGTTGTGCGCATGGATCTTTGAGCTGCGTTTTTCGTACCGCTTGTATTTCCGGACGTAGTGCATGTAGTTACGTGCAACCACGACCGTTCCCATCATACGATCGCTCACGACTTTACCGGTGATCACCTGGCCGCGCACCGGTAAACTGCCGTGAAACGGACAATTAACGTCCTTGCATTCCTGTTTAGGAGCCGGGACGTTCAATCCTATGTTTTGTGCCATTATGGTATCCTCTTTTGATTTGCAGGTTGATCCTCTTTTCAGGAGCCAGCGAGATTACTGATCCATCGATCTCAACAATCCGGCCTTCTGGAAGGTTTAACCGGAATATGCTGTGCCGTTTGGGGATCTGTTTAGTCCCCTGCGCTGTCTTGACGGCAAACATATTTTTTGTTTCATCGATGATGCATCCGTTCACCCCGATATGAGTGGGGTTGCTCGCGGCAACTACCAGAACGTCAAGCCCGATCAGTTCATGGGACAGGACATTCTGGAGAGAGATCATGCAGTTCTCCTGCGGTTATGCTCAGTCATCATGCGGGCTATCGTCCTGCGCAATTCACGGATATGCCCGGGGTTTTCCGTGGCACCCCCGGCGCTCACCTTGCCGTAATGCTGGACGAGATCCATGCGAAGTTTCCCCATCTGTTCCTGCAGTTCGACATCGGAAAGCTGCCGGACTTCCTTCGCCCTGAATATTGCCATTACTGTCCCTCCACATGATCAATATCATCGGGGAGCGCCGGTTCATTGTCCACATCATTACCGGCATTCGTTACCGTTCCCTTCTGAGCCGGTTTTGTTTTTTCCTGCACGATGACCTCAAAGTGGTCCGGAAGTTTTGCACCGGCAGGGACAATCTTAACCTGCACGCCGATAACCCCGAGCTTCTTGATTGCAACCGCATAGCCCTTTTCGACAATGGTATTGCTCGGTTCACCGCAGTGCTTGATGTAGCCCTCGGTGAACTTCTGGGTCCGTGCACGTGCACCCGTCAGTTTGCCGGCGATGATGACCTGACACCCCAGTGCTCCGGAGTCCATGACCCGGCGCAGGATGCTGGTTCCCGCTTTACGGAAATACCAGCCGCGTTCGAGTGCGTTTGCCAGCCGTTCCGCCATGATCTGGGCGTTGAAGCTGGGATTTGCCACCTGCTGGACCTCGATCTGGGGGGACTCGATGTTGTACTTCTGGGCAAGGTCCTGAGTCAGCTGGTGGACCAGTTTGCCTCCCTTACCAATCACGATGCCGGGCTTTTCCGCGAAGATTGTCACCTGTGTTCCAAGCGGCGTTCTGGCAATATCCATACCACCATATCCCGCACGTTTCAGTTCCTTTCTCAGGTACTTCTCCACGCGGGCTTTCCGTACACCTTCTGTGATAAACTTCCGTTCTACTGCCATTACGCCACCTCCCTTGCTATGATCTCAATGTTCACGGATTCGCGCACCTTGGGTGTGGCGCGGCCCATGGCACGAGGAAAGAAGGCCTTCTGAGCCCGTCCGCGATTTGCCGTGACGTGAACGATCTCAAGTTTCTCTGCATCAAGCCCGAGATATTCTGCATTTTTCTTAAGAGATTCAAGGAGCCGTATGTATGCTTTTGATGCCTTGACAGGGTATCTGCCTGCATCCCAGTTACCGGGGAGCCCGCGTTTGTGCGCGACGTTCCGTGTGAAGCGCTTGAACGGGATTGCCTTTTTAAGCGCGATGACCTCGTTGAGATACGCAATCGCTTCGTTGATCTGTTTGTGCCTGATGAACCCGGCAATCTCGATCGAATGCTTTGGCGACATGTTAAGTTCGTTCGCCTTCGCTTTCGCGATGTTGTCGCCGCTAATCTTCTGTGAATAATCAATTCGTGCCATGTCCATCACTTCAGCGGAACGTATTTACTGCCCCTCGTTGCACCGATACCGGCGGAACCATGGGTAACCCTGTGTCTCGTTAATGCAAATTCTCCGAGGTAGTGGAAGACCGACTCGGGCTGGAACTCGACTTTTAAGAATTCCTTGCCGTTGTAGATCTCGATTGTCTTTCCAATCATTATGGGCATGACAATCATATCACGCATATGCGTCCGTACCTTTTCGTCTCCCCCACGGATCTTTGCAAGCAACGTCTCTTCGCCGCGGGAAAGGCCTCGTGTTACCTTGCGGCGTGCACGGGCTGGCATGAGGGGGAGGAGCTCGCTTGTCCCCATCGCTTTCAGCTCGTCGATCTTGTACCCGCGATAGGTGAACTCCTCACGCCTTCTGGGCATTCTCTTCTGTGTCTTTTTAGGTGCTGCCATACCAATCACTTCCTGCTCTTACCTGTCCTGCGTGCAGCCACATGTCCAACAGTCCTTCCGGGTGAAGTACCTCGTGCGACCGTTTTGGGACGACCGGGATGTTGGTGACCCCCACCACCGAACGGGTGGTCGATCACGTTCATTGCAACCCCACGTACGCGGGGCCAGTTGGACGCGGTATTTTTCATCTTGTGGTACTTGTTGCCGGCTTTTACGAACGGTTTGTCAACACGTCCCCCGCCCGCAACGATACCGATTGTCGCCCGGCACCGGGCATTGAACCATTTTGTCTTGCCGCTTGGCATCCGGACTCCGACGCGGTCCGAGGTCTTGTCAACAACAATTGCCTGGACGCCGGTTGAGCGGACGAACTTACCGCCATCGTTCGGCCGGGATTCAATATTGCAGATATATGATCCCGCCGGGATATTCTCAAGGGGCAGGGTGTTGCCATTCTTTACTTCAACATCCGCTCCCCATGCGACAGACGCACCGACACCAATGCCTTCTGTAATGAGCATGTATGTCTTTGTCCCGTCCTCGAGCCTGACAAGTGCTATCGGCGCATTGCGTGCCGGGTCGTGCTCGATATCGATCACCGAGCCATTAACCGTTTTGGAGCCATCCCCGATGTGCCGAAGTTCAGCTTTATACCGGTGGGATGGTGCACGGTATGTCGGCCCTCCTTTGCCTCTGCTCTGTGTTGTAATACGATGTCCCATGGTTCCCACCTACATAATGCCGAGCCGGCTGAGGATCTCCTCGGCGGCTTTTTCATTCTCAAAACTCACGATCGCTTTCTTCTCCCCGTGGGTATTCATAAGGGTGCGAACGCTGGTCACTTTCTGGTCGAATGCTTTTTCGATCTCGCGCCTGATCTGGGTCTTTGTCGCTTCTTTGCGGACAATGAACTGGAGTTTGCTCTGGTTTTCCAGAAGGACCATTGCCTTTTCCGTGACGAAGGGATACTTGAGAATCATTTATTTCCCCTCCAGTCGCGTGAGCGCACTTTCCGTCCAGACGGTGAGCCGTCCTGCCTGCATACCTGGTGCAAGGTGTTCGACGTTGAGTTGATCGATCGTTACGACATCGACGCCGGCAAGGTTGCGTGCGGAACGCAGGGGCGAACCTGCGGTAACAATGAGCAGGCTCTTGCGCTGCTTATACCGGCGACCGCGCATCTTGCCTCTGCCGGCACGGACTTTGCGGCTCTCCTTTGCCCGCTCGACGTCCTGGAATACACCGGCTGCGGTAAGCGCGGAGATTACGTCCTGGGTGCGGCTGAGTGTCTCAAACTTGTCCTCAAAAACGACCGGCACTGCCCCGTCAAAGAGGTGCCCCCGTTTACGCACAAGTTCTTCCTGAATGCTCGCTGCTATTGCTGATCGGAATGCCTTCTGCTTTTCCTTCTGGTTGATCTGCTTGACAAGCACCTTTGCAACAACCGGCGGGTGTGCTTCACGCCCACCCTTTGCCTGCGGGACTTTGGCAGCACGCGAACCGTTCTTGATGCGCGGCACGTGCGATGCGCCTCGTCCGCTTCCCCAGCCAACTGCGGAAGAGCAGATACCTGCATAGCGATATGTCCCGTGCGGCTGTCTGCGGGTGCTCTGGAGTGCCATTACCGCTTTTTTGATCAGATCGGGACGGTACTCCTCTGAGAACATGACGGGGAGATCAATATTGCGTGAAACTCTGCCTTCAATGGTTTTAATCTGTGCTTTCATGTCTGATCACCCCTGTTTGCTCTGAACGCTCACGTGCTGAACCGCGGGCGCTCTGACAACGTGTTCACCCTGTCGTATTGCGGGGCGGATACGCACCAGTCTCTTGACGGGGCCCGGGATGGACCCCTTGATCAGGACATACGGGCTGTTGAGCACGCCATAGTGGAGAAAACCTCCTGCAGGTGTAATCTCGTTTCCGTTCTCTCCGATCTTCAAAATGCGCTTGTTGAATTCAGTGCGCTGCTGGAACCCCATCTGCCCCATCTGCGGGACTTGCCAGCGGACGTGGTGCGGGTTCCACGGACCGAGCGTGCCGATGTGCCGTTCCTTTCCACCGCGGGAGTGTTTGCGCTTACGCAGCATGATGCCCCAGCGCTTTACTGCACCCTGAGTACCTTTTCCGGTGGTGATCGCGGTGATATCTGCATACGTGCCCATCTGGATCACGTTTGTCAGGTTCACCTCTTTTCCAAGCAGCCCCATGACGAATTCGAACTGCTTGTCGATCGCCCCGCCAGCTACCTTGATCTCCATGAGGTCGGGCACCTTTTTAGGCACTCCTGACAGGGTTACCGGTTGGGTGTACATAACAGCATGGAGTTCCGCAACTTTTCCTGCGGCGATTGCTTCGTTCAGTGCCTTTTTTGCGATTTCGGGGTTGTAGTCCTTTGGCATGGTGATACGCCTGCCGATCACGCTGTCGAGCTGGTCTGACCAGACTTCGGTCAGCGCATGCTTTCCATAGGTATCCCGTGAATAGGCACGGATGGCTGCGATCTTCATGGCAGGCACTTCGATAACGGTCACCGGCACCATAATCTCTTTGCCCTCGGTAGGACTGTTCTTATGGTCATCCACCATAATCACGTGCGTCATACCTACTTTATAGCCGGCAAACCCCTGCAGAATTGGCGCACCGTCATAGGCGGGCCATGACTGGTATTTGGGGATCGGGCTCTTCGCACGCGTTCTCGGGCTGTATGCAAGCGAACCCCTGCGTGGTCTTTTTGTTTTTGCCATTGTTCATCAATCCTTCTTTTGCGTGTAGGTTATTCTCAATTCGATCCGAATTGCGGTTATTCCGAGAATGAGTGCATTATTACGCTCATTACAGATGCTAACACGCGGAACCCGGGCGATCCCTAATCTTTTTTGTCAGTTCGGTTGGCGCAGTCATTTTGATGCGCGTCCACCAATGCCTGACGATGCTTAAATATCGCCCGTTCCTGGAACTGCCTGCGAATATCGTTGCCGCAGCGCTGCCGGATAAACCGGCATTCCTGTCTCGCGAAAGAGGACCCTGACGATAACGCATCCTTCAGGTTGCACGCTGGCACCCAAAGGAACAGGCTCGTCTTATTGACGTCCACCCGTGCGCTTTTGTCAGACCTACCTTGTCAGCCCGTTGTGACGGATCACAACTCCTTCTCGGCTTCCCCGGCCATACTGGATGGACGGGGTTCACCAATCGAAGAACTCCCACGGCAGGGCGGGATTGGATATCCTGATCCCAAAACCCGCCGTCAGGATTTGATGCCGGATACGATTGCCTGCATCAATCCTTAGGACTTCTTCATATCGGCTTCCGTAATTATTGTATAAAAAACATTATAAAGATATCCACATCTTTTGGTTTAAAACAAGAAAGATCTTGAACCCCCGGTGTGATCTCAAATCTATCAGGCATATAGTGCCGTATAATACATGAACAGCTCATCCAAAATAAATTTCTCCCGTGCTGGTAATGTATACATCGATATTTTCTGAAAGAGACCTTCCTTTATAGCTTTTAGGACGGGATTCCCTCATATGGTTGATCAGGGCAATGGTATCGTATTTCACCTTGATACTTATTTTTTCAGCTTCAGAGAAGATCAGTGCCGGTATATCAAAGAGATCGGTACCAGTGGGGATATTACAGAGATGTGTTGAGTCGAGAGTGTAGAGGAAGTCAAGTGTTTCCTTTGCCCTGCGGATATTCTCCATTGCAGATTTTTCTATCGTGCACACATTTGCCTTTGATGTGGCAATGATATCTGCAATCTGCTGCTGGGTCAACCCTTGTTTGCGGTACCTCAACACCTCCATCTGCCGGTCAGTGAGCAACCCGTCTTTCATATTATGTGATCAACTACCAAAATTTAAACACCTTTCGTTAACTTACTATCTCAAATTCTGATGAGCCAAAAAAATTGTCATGATCTTTTATTAAAAAAATAATATTTTTTCACAGAGAGTCACGACGAAAGGTCAATTCAAAATGTTTATATCGAAACTCGGTCATAATATCATGTTAAAAAATGAGGTGTAAACGATGGCGATTGTAAAAGTCGGAGTTGCCAAATTAGGCAATATTGCAAGCGGCGTAATGGCCGAACTGCTCCTCGATGAGAGAGCAGACCGTGAAGACATGCAGACATTCATGGCGACCAGCGGCACAAAACTTGAGCCGGCGGATGTTGACCGTGTAGTTTCCAACCTGAAGGCATATAAACCGGACTTCTGTATTGTAGTCTCCCCCAACGGGGTTCTCCCCGGACCGACCGGTGCCCGCGAACAGCTCGCTGCAGCAGGTATCCCGGTTGTCATCATCACTGATGATGTAACCACGAAGAAGGAATGGGAAGGAGTCAAGGCAAGCAAGTTCGGGTACATCATCATGAAGGCAGACTCCATGATCGGTGCACGCCGCGAGTTCCTCGACCCCACCGAGATGTCCGACTACAACGGAAATCTCGTCAAAGTGCTGGCACTTACCGGTGCATTCCGCAAGATGCAGATTGCACTTGACAAGGTCATCGATCAGGTCAAGGCCGGAAAGACAGGTGACGCGATTGAGCTCCCGAAGCTCATCATGACCACCGACAAGGCTGTCGACGGTGAATTCACCAACCCCTTCGCACTTGCAAAGGCACGCGCTGCCCACGAGATCGCCATGGCTGTTGCAGGTCAGAACGTCAAGGGCTGCTTCATGACCAAGGAATGGGAGAAATACATCCCGATCGTTGCAAGCGCTCACGAGATGATGAGAGCCGCAGCAATGCTCTGTGACGAGGCCCGCGAGCTCGAGAAGGCAGGCGACAGCATTCTGCGCCAGGCCCACAAGAAAGACGGCACGCTTGTCGCCAAGAAGAAACTCGTTGCAAAATACGAGTGAATTAATCTGATCTTTTTTTTAGTCCTTTCTAAAGTACTTCCCGAGATCCTCCGGGAGGGTAAGGATCACCGGCTCCAGATGCAGACGTTCCATAAAAGCGGAGTCGCTCGTAGACTGGGGATTGGGATTGATCCGGGATATAAAAGAGCAAAACGCACAAAATCCATGGTCCTCTCCGGCTTTATCCAAAAAGAGCGCCATGTTGAAGGCATATGTACCAAGTTTTTTATAAAGAGAGATAACCTTGAGGAGATCTTCTGACAACTGGTCAACATAGCTCTCAAGATCACCAATGCCGGAAACAGGGATGATGCCCCGTATCTCCTTTTCACCCACCGGAACTGCATGGGCGTGCCAGAGAATCTCATCCCCGAAAAGGTACCTTTCTGAACCACGTTCCTCCCTCCTGATTGCATCCCAGTATGATTCGCCGTGGTTGTTGCGATAGCGTTTGCTCGTATTGAGATACCGTTCTGCAATCGCAGATGGGCGTTTATCAGAGAGTGCCTGCATGTGAGGGTGTATCAGACTGGCTCCGGCTGATGGTAAAAAGTTCCAGTTGATGCTCGGGTAGCCATCAAAACGCTGGAGCGCTTCGATTTGTGCAGACAGGGCATCAGCAATCTGATGATGCGAGAATTTTCTGACTGTGTGCGCTTTTGTTATCACCGTGACGGTGTGCCATTGGGCAAACGGAAAGAGATTGGGAAATGTGACGCTCTCTCCCTTTATGATACGTGAATTATCAGAAAATGTCGGTGTAACGGTCAGGACATGTTCGGGACAGAACGGGCAATTGGCAGGATCAGCAGGCAATGATACCGACTGGTCGATATGCCGTTTTGATCGTTCCGGGCTGATTTTGCACCGTAACCCCGTGTATCGTTCTTTTCGTTCCTGTAATATTCCCCCGCCATTGACCGGAATTTCATGAACAGTAAACATGTCCCCTCACTTTCTCATATCGTGCGATAGTATGATAGCACTTTTCATAGAATCCTTCAGGAACCCTGCGAGAAAATAAAAAAAGTTTGGGGAATACCGCCGTGATTGGCAGTATAGCCCTGCATCCGATCGGGCAGGTTGTACAATAAGATTATACAACGTACTTGCCGAGGAGGCGGATCGAATTGGTCATGTCGGGACCGAGTGGTGAGCCGAAGATGATCTGGGTGACGCCGGCCTTTGTTAAGTCTGCGCACTTTGCCTTGACCATTTCAGGGGTTCCTGCAATGGTGAATGCATCGATCTCCTTGTCACTGACGAGTTCTCCAACAGTCTTGAAGTCGAACTTGCCGAGTGCTGCCTTGATCTTTGCCACATTGTTGAGGTCAAGACCGTGGCGGGTGAGCAGTGCTTCCGGAGAGCCGGCGGCGATGAATGCGGCAACAATCTTTGCAGCGTTCCTTGCCTTCTTCTCACTCTGGTCGATCGACATT
>JAPKXV010000375.1 GCA_026394635.1 Methanoregula sp.
CCGGCTTTGGGTGTGGCGTGCCAGAACCGGCATGCGTCACCAGGATTTTTTTTAAACCCACATCCTTTGAACTGACCTGCCATGAAGATCATTTCTCCTGCGGAACTCCTCGAAAAAATTGATAAGAATACGAAGGCGTTTAACGCTGCGATAAGTTCAGGAGACGAAAAAACCGCACAGCGCATCGCCGTTGAAACTGCCGCCCTATACAACCGGCTTGCAAAAAAGGTCCCGCACCGTGAACATCTCTACCATACGCGCGCACGGGAGTGGAAGGCAAAGGCAGAGGAACTTGAAGGGATTGGAAAAACCGGATCACAAGATCCCGGCACCGATATACTCGATGATGGCGATGTGCCGGCACCAGCTCCCGGATCTGTTATAAAATCCCCCCCCACAACAACAAAACCGGTCCACCGGGTATTCATCAGCTACTCAAGCCCGGACCGGGCACTGGCAAACGATCTCTGCCAGTATCTCGAAGCACAGGGCATCCCCTGCTGGATTGCCCCCCGCGATGTAGTCCCGGGCTCCAATTTTCCCGGATCGATCATCGATGCGATCGACGCGAGCACGGTCATGATCCTGATATTCTCAAAAAACTCGAACAATTCGCCCCATGTCATCCGTGAGTTAATAAGGGCAGTAAAAAGTAAGATCCTCATCATCCCGTTCCGGATCGATGAGATCCTGCCCACAAAGAACATTGATTACTTAATCAACATCGCCCAATGGTTTGATGCCATGCCCCTGCCACCGCAGCAGTATTTTGGCACGCTCGCCGAGACCTTAAGATCGCATCTCTCCGGAATGGAAACCGAAAACCCGCATCCGGATAATCCCGGGGGATAAACAACCATGGAAGCCCCTGACCGGAATCTTGTACTTCCGGCACTGCTCATCATTGTCGGAATCGGTCTTGGAGTTATCATTGCATTTCCCGCGATAAAAGAGAGCGTCGGTGAGGCAAATTCTGATTTCGTCCGCATCGCACTTGGCGCGTTCGCCGGCTCAAGTTCAGCCGGCATTGTGTACCTGTATGTCCGTGAAAAATTTCACACGATGCAGATCCACTTTAAAAACGGGCACGTGATCATCTGCGGGCTGAATTTCCGGTCGTTTTTGATCATAAAAGACCTTGTAGAGCGGAAGATAAATCCGGTCGTCATCGAAAGCGATGCAAAAAATTCCTTTATTGAATCCTGCACAATGATGGGACTCGTCGTCTTTATCGGGCAACCCTCTGATCCAAACATGCTGATAAAAGCCGGTGTGAAAAATGCTGCATATGTCCTCTCATTCAATGACGTCGATGAAAACAATGCAGAAGTTGCGCTTACCGTAATGCGCATGGTGCCGGATAAGACTCTCCAGACTCTTACGTGCGTCATCCAGATAATCAACCCGCAGTTATACGGGATAATAAGAAAACACACATTCTCCATGCGAAAAGAGTCGGGAGTCCGGGCAGAGTTCTTCAACCAGTACGCACTGGGGGCAAGGACGCTCCTTGACCAGTATCCCGCTTTTGTATCCGGCAATAAAAACCTGCCTCAACCGGTTGTACTCATCGGGGCAGGACGACTGGGGGACAGCATCAGCACCCGGATCGCACGGACATGGTATTTAGAACATAAAACTGACGGGATCCGGTTAACCCTTGTCATCATCGATTTGAATGCCAACCGGATCAGGAATGAAATGCTCCTCCAGTATCCAAAACTTTCTTCTGTGTGCGAGCTGGTTGCAATTCCCCTCGATGTCCAGTCGGCAGGTTTCAAAAGCGGAGAGCTCGTCGCAAACCCGGTGTTTAAGGATGGGTTTATCGCGTATATCTGCCTTGACGACGATTCACTGGGGCTCTATGCAGCCCTGACACTCCACCAGCAGACTGCAGGCAAAAATGTCAGTTTTATCGTCCGCATGGACCACAATACCAGCGTCGCAAAACTCATTGCCGATGAACAGGCAGGACTGGGAAGCATCCGGGAGATCCATCCCGTAAATATGTTTGAGATCACCGCAAACAGCCGGCTGATTCTTGCCGGTGAAGAAGAGATCCTCGCACGGTCAATTCATGAGAATTATTGCAAAAAAGAGCAGTTGAAAGGATTAACCAAAGATACAAACCAGCTGCTCGTTTCCTGGGACACCCTCGGGACATTAACAATACAAAACAGCGGGATTGAAGGACAGAAATATCGTGAATCCAACCGGAAGCAGGCAAACATCATCTGGACAAAGTTATCCCTGGTGGGCTGCGAGATCGGACCTGTTACCGACTGGGACGCCCCCCTTGACTTCCGGTTTACCGCAGGTGAGACCGAGCGGCTCTCCACACTTGAG
>JAPKXV010000036.1 GCA_026394635.1 Methanoregula sp.
TCCCTGAACAACACGCCATCGCCACCGCGCTCTCCGATATTGACGCCCTAATAATATCACTAGACCGGCTCATCGCCAAAAAGCGCAACATCAAGCAGGCCGCCATGCAGGAACTACTCACCGGGAGGAAACGGCTGCCGGGGTTCAATGAAGAATGGGAAGTAATAAAATTAGGTGATATGTTAGACTATGAACAGCCCACCAGCTATACAGTAAAGGACACCTATTATCACGACGAAAATGACACTCCGGTTCTAACCGCTAATAAAGGATTTATTCTCGGATACACGAATGAAATTGATGGTGTTTATAAGAACATTCCAGTGATAATTTTTGACGATTTTACTACTGCGAGTAAATTCGTAAATTTTCCGTTTAAAGTTAAGTCCGGTGCAATGAAATTTTTAAAAACAAAGAACGAACAATGGAATTTGAGATTTATCTTCGAAAAAATGCAGATTATTCGGTTTTCCGTTGGGGATCATAAAAGGTATTACATATCCGAATATCAATTTTTACAAATCCTCGTTCCCAAAATTAAAGAACAAAATGCAATTGTTAGCGCCCTCTCCGATATGGACACCGAACTCGCCGTACTGGAGCAGAAGCGGGATAAAACCAAAGCCATTAAGCAGGGCATGATGCAGGAACTATTAACAGGAAGGATCCGGTTGGTATGAAAAACTATTATCGGTTGATGCTGGGGCAGAAAAGCATCTTTGCAGATCAGTGTTTTAAGGGGAATTTCGTCGGTGTTGATTTTGGTATTGTAGAGGATCTGACTTCCAGTCTCCCTGATGCATGGCGCGAGTTCAATAAGAAATTCATACCGGTATATCTGAATGGACACCCGGACAAGACGAAAATCGCAGCCGGTCTTGCATGCGGAAACCTGTGGGTCGTTGCCAAAGGTATTAAAATCGGGGATATCGTCATCTGTCCGGATGGTTCAGGCACCTATCGTGTCGGGGAGATCACCAGCGATTATCTCTACGCTTCTAATACTGACCTCCCGCACCGGCGTTCGGTAACATGGTACACCCAAACCATAGACCGCGCAGTGATGAGTGATGAACTGAGACACTCCACCGGATCCATTGGTACGGTCTGCAATATCTCCGGGTATCAGGCAGAGATCGAGAAACTGATCGGGGGCGCACCCGTACCAGTGATAATATCGAAAGAACTGGGCCCAGACCGAACTCGGTAAAGAATACGATGTATATGCAGAAGAGGGGGAGCGCGTGGGCCAGCAATACCTGACCGACACGGGACCACTCGACATTCTTGCCATCAGTAAGGACAAGAAACGGTTGCTGGTCGTGGAGTTGAAGAAAGGCCGGGCCAGTGATGTGGTTGTTGGTCAGATACTCCGGTATATGGGATATGTTCAGGAAGAACTGGCTGACAACGGGCAGACGGTACAGGGAGTCATCATCGCCTTGGAAGACGACCAGCGGATCCGTAGGGCATTATCAGTGGTACCCAGCGTCACCTTCTACCGTTACAAGATCCGTTTTGAACTCGTGAGG
>JAPKXV010000289.1:0-14281 GCA_026394635.1 Methanoregula sp.
ATCGGCAACCCCCAGCAGCATCACGGCAGTTGCATACCTCCAGAGCGTATGGTACTGCCGGCGATAGGTGTACCCGAGATACTCATCAGCCCGTGCAAGGTGCCGGTATGCTCCCCGCAGGGCTGCATCACCCACCAGCAGGTTGATATTGCCTTCGATCCACTGCTCGATCGTTTCCGGGGAATCGTCCACTTCGCGGGAGAGCCTGAGCAGGTCTTCATCCGTGGTTTTTGATGCCATGGCAGAGATAAGGGAGAAGATCGAGATCCGTTCGTCCTTCTGCGAGGTGTGCACCTGCGTGTCATCTAGGCGCTGCCTCCCGATTGCGGCAGCATAGAGCATGTTGACTGCAGACCGGACATCCCCTTCCGCGCTCTCCGCGATCTGCCGGACTGCAGCGTCAGTGCATTCGACCTTCTCCGCAGCGCAGATATACTTGAGATGAGGGGCAACCGTGCGGGCGGGAAGCGCCTTGAACTGTACCAGTTCACACCGGAGCCGGATCTCGGGAGCGATCCCATAGAGATCGTTTGCGATCAGGATCATCGGCTGGCGGGCTGATTTGATAATTTCAAGGATGGCGCGGGCGCCGCCCCGGTCCGCAGTTCCCTGAAGGTTGTCCGCCTCGTCAAGGATTACCAGTTTCCGTGCTGCGCCAGTCAGACTTGTCGTTGTGCTCCCACCGCCCGCAACTCTTTCAATGACCGCAGCCGTCCGCTGGTCGCTCGCGTTCAGCTCGATTGCTTCCCAGCCCATGTCGTTTGCGAGCGCACCGGCACAGGAGGTCTTGCCGATACCGGGCTTTCCATAGATCAGGAGCGGCTTTGACTGCCGTGTCCAGTCGCGTGCCCACTGTGCGACCTGCTGGAGCGCACTATTGTTGCCCACAATGTCTGCAAGGCGCACGGGACGGTATTTCTCAGCCCAGTCCATACCAACACGTTGACCGTATATCAAATAAATTATGTCTGATGAACTTCCAATACCATACACGGAATCCTAAAAATGCCGATATACGGGTGATGTCGTGGAAAAGATCTGCTCCACAGAGATAATCGCAAACGTGATCAGGGAATACGAGGGCGTCCGAAGAAAGCATGCCATCGGTGAGATGGTGAATGCCTTAAAAATCGACGCTCCCCACGTCATCGCATCGTTCGGGGAGGATGCAGCCGTGATCGAGCATCACGGTGAGGCGCTGCTGCTTGCGGCAGATGGCATCTGGAGCCGGCTGATGGAGGCAGACCCGTACTGGGCGGGGTATTGTTCGGTGCTCGTGAATATCCATGACATTGCTGCCATGGGGGGGCGGCCGCTTGCGATGGTCGATGTCTTCTCCATCACAAAAGAGAGCGCCATCCACGAGCAGGTGGTGAAGGGGATGCATGACGCATCGCTGCAGTTCGGTGTCCCCATCGTCGGGGGACACCTGCACCCGGACGCGCCCAACAGCGTGATCGATGTGTCAATCCTTGGTTGTGCACGGCTCGACTCGATCATCTACAGCCATACCGCAGAAGACGGGGACATCGTAGTGGCGGCAATCGACCTTTCCGGCAGGGTTCACCCGTCGTGCGTGCTCAACTGGGACTCGGTCACGATGAAGTCTGCGGCTGTGGTCAGAGCACAGATCGCCCTACTGGAGCAGATCGGGAGAGACCACCTGGTGACTGCCGGCAAGGATATCAGCAACCCGGGCCTCATCGGCACGCTTGGCATGCTGCTTGAAGTGAGCGGGAAAGGGGCAAACGTTGACCTTGGGCTTGTACCCCGACCCGACCTTGCCGCACATAACATGACATTTGAACAGTGGGTCAAAATGTATCCCGGCATGGGTTTTGTGCTGACGGCAAAAGAGAGAAACGTGCCTGAACTTATCCGGCGGTTTGCTTCGGTCGGCATGACCGCAAAGGCGATCGGAATCGTGGATACGACAAAAAAACTGCGGATCTGTTACCAGGGGAATGAAACACAGGTATTTGACTTTATCAAAAACGGGATCATGCACCTGTTCTCTGAAGACCTCCCATGTCACCTGAAGTAAAACGCATCGGTATCGGGATCGGTGACGACGCCCAAAAAGTTCTTGCGAGCGCACATGCCGTTGCCGGCAGGGTACACGTCATTTGTTACTGCCGGCTATCCACCGTTGACCGGAAAACTGTATCAGCGGGTCAAGTGACAATCGCTGAGCACAAAGAGCCGGAAGAAGCGATGATCGCTGACCTGATGGCAGGCACCATCGATGCAGCCGTCAGGGGGACGCTCCCGTCAAATTCCACCCTCAAAGAATTAAAAAGGAGAACCGGCGCCGACCATCTTGAACGTATCGCGCTGCTCGAAACGGTCAGGGGGAAAAAATTCCTGCTCGCCCCGGTAGGAGTGGACGAGGGCTGGGCGGTGCAGGAGAAGCTGGCGCTGATAAAAAAAGCAAAAAATATCGCACAGCGTTTCGGGCTTTCTCAGGAAACGGGCATCCTCTCCGGCGGGAGGTTCGGGGATGTTGGCAGGCACCCGCAGGTCGATGCAAGCATGGCTGATGCAGAGCTCGTTGCCCGGTTAAGCGGGGCCCGCCACTATGAGATCCTGATCGAAGATGCGATCGAAGAGTGCGGGATCATTATCGCACCGGATGGCATCTCCGGCAATTTAATCTTCAGGACGCTCATATTTCTTGGAGGCGGGCACGGGCATGGCGCGCCTGTGCTAAATATCGATAAAATATTCGTGGATACTTCGCGCGCCTCTCCAGATTACACCAATGCGCTATTGCTTGCAGCATCTTTGTTGGATTAAATTTAAATCGATTTAAATCATTATTTTTAAAAATTGCCCGATTTAATCGAATTTAAAATTATTCTGCGAAATTCTGCCGCTCAATTTCGGTTACCGTTGCAGCACGCCGTCCGATGCTCCATTGGGGGATAAATTGAGGCTTTTTTACAGAAAGTATTTATATCTACCGATATATTTCTTTTTTGAGGTATTATACATGGCAGATTTACCCATCGCCGCAGTTGTAAGGATTGCAAAGAAGAATGGTGCAGAGAGAGTCGGCAGTGACGCGGCAGAAGCCCTCGTCGTAAGGGCAGAAAAATACATTGCCCAGCTGACCCGGGAATCCAACAAGCTGGCAGAACACGCCGGCAGAAAGACGATCAAGAAAGAAGACGTTGATCTTGCAGCAAAGTCTTAAATCAACTCTTTTTTCTCTGAAAACAAAGATTAGAATTTTCCCTTCGTGCTCGGCACGCCTTTCTTCCCGCTCATCGTCAGCGCCTGTGCCAGCGCAATCCCGAATGCCTTGAAGACCGCCTCGCACTGGTGGTGGTCGTTTCTCCCGGAGAACGTGATGTGGGCGGTGATCCCGGCCTTTGTGCAGAGGGTGTAGAAGAAGTGCTCGAAGATATCGCTCTGGATGCCGCCGACTGATGCACCGTTGAACTCCCCATCGTACACAAGGTATCCCCGGCCCCCGCAGTCCAGCGCCACCTGCGCGATTGACTCGTCCATCGGGATGATCGCGTGGGCAAACCGGCGGATCCCTTTCCCATCGCCAATCACCTGCTTTATCGCGTCGCCGAGCACGATGCCGGTATCCTCGACCGTGTGGTGGCAGTCGACGAGAAGGTCCCCGACAACCCTGCAGTCAAGGTCAAACCCGCCATGCTTTACCATCGCATGGAGCATGTGGTCGAAGAACGGGATACCTGTTTTAATCGTGCCGTTCCCCGTACCATCGATAGTGAGTTTTACAACAATTTCCGTTTCTTTTGTCGAACGATTCAGTTCTATCTTCCTCATCTGCAAACCTCCAGAGCCGCTTGTAACGTGATCTTTTTGCTATAGAGTGCCGAGCCCAGCACTGCCCCGTATGCACCGGCCTCTTTAAGCCCGGCAACGTCCTGCGGTGTGGATACTCCTCCGGCTACGACAACGGGGAGTTTTGTCCGGCTGATCAGCTCGTTGACGGGCCCAAACCTGACCCCCTGCTGGAGCCCTTCAACATCCACATTGGTGTAAAGAAGGGACCCGGCACCCAGCGATTCGAACCGTTCCACCCAGACAAGGACGTCGCCCTTGGTCTTCTGCCATCCTTCAACGGCGATCTGCCCCCCTTTTGCATCCACGCCCGCCATGATACGGTCGCTCCCGAACTCGTCTGCGAGCAGCCGGATGCTCTCCGGTTCCCGGGTGGCAAGGGTGGAGATGATGATTCGGGAAACTCCGGTCGAGAGCCAGCGTGCCCCGTCTTTGACTGACCGTATCCCTCCACCCAGCTCAATCTCAACACCGGTCTTTTTGATAAGGTCGCGGATCAATCCGGCATTTTTTGTTGCGTTCCCAAATGCCCCGTCGAGGTTGACCACGTGGAGTGCGTCCGCCCCTTCATCGATCCAGCGGCTGGCGCACCGGAGCGGGTCGCCGTATGCGGTCGCAGTCTCGCGCCTGCCCTGCACCAGCTGGACACACTGCCCGTCAAGGATATCTACCGCAGGGAATATTTTCATAATGTTCAGCGGATCATCCGTTGGATCGCCATGACAAGGATATCCTTTGCACCGGCACGTTTGAGCGCATTGATAAGCGCATAGACCCGCTCCTCGTTTACGACCGCATGCACGGCAACAAGATCTTCAGCAGATGCAACGTCCATGACCGTCGGACCGGAAAGACCGGGCAGCAGGTTCCTGACGGTATCAAGCGAGGACCGTTTCACGTTCATCATCAGATAGCACTGCCCGCGTGCCCGCACAACGCTCTCGAGGGCAAGCAGGATCTCGTCGATCTTTTCCTTTTTTGTTCGGAGGGATTTTTTGTTCGCGATGAGGTGGGTGCTGGTCTCAAGGACATCGGCGATGACCCGCAGACGGTTGGTCTTTAATGTAGTCCCGGAACTGGAGAGATCGACAATCGCATCGGCGATGCCAAGATGGGGTGTCGCCTCGCAGGCTCCACCGACAAGGACGATAATGACAGAAACCCCCAGTTTCCTGAAAAAATTCTTGGTTATCACGGGGAACTCTGTGGCAACCTTTGCACCTTCCAAGTCCCGTGCCGAGCTGATGCCGGAATCCTCCCGGGCTGCAAGGACGAGTTTTGCTCTCCCGATCTGGAGGTCGAGGAGGTCTTTGACATCAGATCCCCGTTCCAGTACCATGTCACGGCCGGTGATCCCGAGGTCCGCTGCTCCGGTTGCGACATATTCAGGAATATCTGCGGGGCGGGCAAACAGGATCTCGACATGGGGATCGAGAGTCTTTGTGATCAGGCGGCGCTCACTCCCGGCTTCAGGAAGGTGAAGCCCGCTTTTTTCCACCAGCTCCATGATCGGTGCTGCAATCCGCCCCTTGTTCGGTATCGCAAGCCGGACCATGGGGGACAAAGAGTGGGGCCTTGGGGGTGCTGGTTTTTTTATGCCGGCTTTTTTTTGTTTTTTATCAGAAGGTCTTGAGGTCACCGCGGATTACCTTCTCTGTAATATCGGTCACATTCTCAAGCCAGCAATCGACAATGCCCTCGATCTCGCCTTTGATTGCCTGCATCCTGCCACCCGGCTTTGGCAGCACTTGGACGCTTGCCACCAGCGGGCGGTCTATGGGCTGGCCTATCTGGGAGAGGAGGCGGACATACATCTCGTCGATACCCTCAACTTCACGAACGCAGTCGTTTGCCATCTGGGTCGAGAGGAGGTTGTAGATCTTGCCGATATGGTTGATCGGGTTCTTCCCGCTCGTCGCCTCCATGCTCATGGGGCGGTTGGGGGTGATCAAACCGTTGCACCGGTTGCCACGCCCGACGGAACCGTCATCACCCATCTCGGCTGAAGTCCCGGTCACGGTCAGGTATACACTCCCGTTCTTGATATCGTCGCCCGTATTCACATGGACGGCGACTTTTCGCTTTGTCTGTTTCTGTGCGACCCTGCCGATCTCTTTTTTGAGGAGGGCCATGTACTCCGAATATTGCCCGATATCGGCACAGTATTTGTCGACGACCGCACATGCGACAGTGAGCGTGATCGTGTCCCGGTCCCGCATCCCCATGATCTTGATGTCCTGCCCGATAGCAGGGTATTTTATGCGCAGTTTATCATCGATGAAATCGCTCACGCCTTTGACGATATTCTCGACATCAGAGAATGGTGCGTGCCCGACACCAAAGGAGGTGTCGTTTGCCCGGGGCACTTTTCCATCGCAGGGTTTGAATACGTCCTGGAGATCGGTTGACCCGGTGCCGAGCCGGCAGTCCATGATGACATCGCGTTCAAGGTTCAGGGTCTTGAAATGCCCGCGGAGGTAAGCGCGTGTCGCTTCCACCGCAATCGTATCCGCGGCGATCGAGACGCCGTTGAATTTTTTCGTTGCACGGCCGTCAATTAAAATAAAGATCGGGCGGATGACCTTGCCGCCACCGAACTTCGGGTTGGATTCTCCGGCAACTACTTCACCCTGGTCGGTATTGTGGTGAAGGACTGCCCCGAACTCCTCAAGGTATTCCCTGCAGAGCGCCCTGCTGATCGATTCTGCGATCCCATCAGCGATGCTGTCGGGATGTCCGAGACATTTCCGTTCAACAACCTCAATCTGCTGCTTTTCCAGCGGGATCTGGTTCAGTGCTTCGACTTTGATATTTCTTTTCATCAGATTCCTCGGGCTTCTCAATAAGTCGTATTAATAAAGGGATTGGATGTATTATAACAATTATCTTCTGATACTGATTAATTATTAACGTTTTTTTGGATTTTTTTTAAAAGACCCCGGATATAAATCACCGTCGTAAAAATTTATGCAGTATCGTCATTTCACTTCCCTTGGGAGCCTTTTTTGCGGGAGGTTTTGCCGGGGGCCGTTCGGGTTTTTCCTCGTCGAATTCGTCCTCAATTTTCCGGACCTTCTTTTCATGGGAGGGCGTTGCCTCGTGCGCCGGCTTGTGATAACCGAGTTTGGAGCCGCAGCCCGGGCAGAAATTTGCTGCTGCGGGAAGTTTTTTCCCGCAGTTCTGGCAGAAGATCGGCCCCTCCACGTCCCCCTCCTGTGCGGGTTCCTCCTTCTCAACGGGTTCTTTCCTGCGCTCAGGGACAGGGGGGGCGGCTTCAGGTTCGGGCTGGATTTTTTTCTGCGGCTCAGGAAAAGACCGTTTCACCGGCTGGGCAAGTGGCTGTCGTGCAGGCTGCATCGCCGTTTTCATGGCGCTCTTCATCGCCGACTGCACCTCAACCTTCTTGACCGGCTGTCCAACCGGTTGACTCGCAGGAGGGATCTCCCGGTATGCAACCGGTTGGGGTGACCCCCTGCGGACCGGTTGGTCAGCAGCCCGGACCTCCGGGCGTAGTACTACAGGTTCCTGTGGCCCCTCCTCTTTTGGAGCCGGGTACATGGACAGAAGCCGTTTTACCGGGGGTTGCCGTTCATAGTCCTTGACCGGTTTTTTTGCGGGGTAGAGTTCCTGCCGCACCGGTGCCAGTTTTGTCACCCGTGCCGGCGCAGGCTGGTTTTTTTGCACCTCTTCTTCCTCTTCGGGCTCTGGCTCCGGCACATTTTGGGCAGGAGCCTTCGTGTGCTTTTTTGGCCGGGTCTGCTCGTTTAAGAGGGTGATCCACTCATCGATCTCCGCAGACCTGTCGATCCCATTCTGTGCAAACACCAGTTTCATCGTCTTGGTCTCATCGTCAGCAGAACGGATTGAGAGCACCAGCACCGGGTCTGAAGCCTCGGAAAATTCAACGATGCTCCCGGTGATGGTTTCAAGAGGGATGTCCTTTGCCGTGACCTTGAGCTTCTTTTCCTGGGTATCGATCAAAAATATCCGCCGGTCGGTGAGGTACACATGGAAAAAGAACTTTTTTACCGATATATTGAGGGAACCGATCTTCACCTGTTCACCGGGCTGGAGGTATACGGAGAGCCCCCCTTCCTCCTCGTCCTCCCCATCTGATTCAGGTCCCTCGTCCCGGGATTTTTTTGCGGGCGGCGCGTTCTTAGATGCGATGCCTCCCGTATCCGCCCTGCCGCCCTTGGGCAGCGCCTGCGTGCCCTGTTTCTGCGGTATCTTTCCCCCGCAGTACCCGCAGATGACCGTAGTATCCCGGACTTCAATTCCACAGTGAGGGCATATCATCGATGTACTCCAACGAACCCAGAGTAGGTAACTATAATGTTCTCATGACATAAGAAAAATTCTCTGATCAGCCCATCATATGCCGGGATTCCCTGCACAAGGGGTATCTGAGCACAAAGGCAGGAGTGCTGCCAGAAGCTGCGTCATATCGGGTTCATGTGCCATCTGGTGGACATATACTCCGGCATCTGTGCGGTTCCTGCAGATCAGCGCGTTAATCCGGCAGGATTCTTCATCACCATCCCGGTAGCAGGCAGACGGCAGGATCGACCCCGCCTTTTCATTGATCATGGGTGCAAAGCCGTTGTGATATACCCCAACAGCCCGGATGGTTATGCCGGTGACCACTATCCAGACCCCATCCTTACCCGGTCCTTGAGGATCCGTGACCCTGAACCTGCAGTAATCCTCGTCTCCGTAAGGATTGAGAAATGACCGGTACAGGGAATCGTTATTCCCTTTTAGTTCAGACAAAAAGAACCCGATCTTCTGGTCAAGGTACCCAGTGTAGCGCGCCTCGACCACCGGCCTGACCTCGGGATATGCCTGCAGGTGGATAACGTCACGTACTTTTTTTGTGGCTTTTGAAAACAGGCCCGTTACCGTCCCGCGCGATATCTCTACGTGAAGGGGCCGGAAGTAATGTGTCTGGTTTCCCAGAGAGAATCCCAGCGTGCCATCCTTCATGCGGGTAAAGGGAGCCGGCCCAGTATCGTGCGTTTTCTTTTTGGCAGGAGGTGCCCTCCCCGATGAACCGGTTTTGGTATTGGTTTTTTGGGGAGATGCGATGGTTGCCCATTCATGGGGGGTGCGGTTTGTATTCAGGTTGCGCTTCCAGAGCGGGTCCTGTATTCTCGTGATCGCAACAAGCCGGAACCCCTCACCTTCCGGTACAAACTTTGCGCCACACTGAGTGCAGGCAAAAAAATCAGTCTCCGGAATGCCGAACAGGCGTTGCCCGGTCACCATCGTGAGTGTGCCATTATGGCATACCGGGCAGAGCTCTGTCCATTGTGGGGGCACATCGGGACCCGGTGCTGCGGTTCCCGGCGCTATATCCTGTCGCGTCCCGCCAGAAGAAAAATGCCAGGCCCATACCGGAAGTAACCGGATCCCCCGGAATGTCCGGTGCGATCGCCAGTCAGACACAACTGCAGGCTCTGCAATACCGGCATCTCTGAGCACGTTAGAGACGATCTCTGAAATCTCCGGATCCGAAAAATCCCGGGTGGCCAGGAGCCGATCAAGACCGTCAGCCTGCACGCGGCCGTCTGCACCGGTCCTCTGCCGTATGGCAAGCGTCCGTGTTGCCTCAGCGTTTAAGCACTCCATCCCCGCTGCAATAAGATCGCCGGATACCCCGATGCCATCCCGTACGAAAGGGAGGGGGGCAACGCGTCGGCTCACGGTGTCGCACGCAGCGCTGCGCAGGCCGGGAGGTATGGGAAGGTAGTGGGCAGTTGGCATAGGTGATCTTTGAATTGACTGTTTATTTGGCTGAAGCAGGGTATAAACAATGATGATAGCGGCATTAAAACAAAGCACTATAATGTTCTCTGATATCGTATTCCCGGTTTCACTAGAAATTTTCTGATGCCTGTTCAAATTCTCATAAAAGAGGGATGGATCTCAACAACTCCGGAACAACCCCTTCACTATCTCCGGGATCTCCGAAGGGCGGGACGCAACCGGGACGCCCAGTTTTGTCAGCCGGGCAATCTTGGACCGGGCGTCGCTCTTGCCACCCTCCACGATCGCGCCCGCATGCCCCATCCGTTTATCCGGCGGGGCGGACTTGCCCGCGATGTAGGCGACGATGGGGATATCGGTTGCTTTTGCACCCTCTTCTTCGAGGTTCCCGCCAACCTCCCCGATCAGCACGACCGCTTTTGTCTGTCCGTCCTGCGCGAAGCGCTCAAGGACATCGGCAAAGGTCTGGCCGATCACCGGGTCGCCGCCGATCCCGACAACCGTGCTCTGCCCGATGCCGGCACGGGTGAGTTCATCGACGACTTCGTAGGTGAGCGTGCCGCTCCGGGAGATGACGCCGACGTTGCCCCGCAGGAAAAGACCTGCCGGCATGATCCCCATCTTGATCTCGCCGGGCGAGAGGAGCCCTGGGCAGTTCGGGCCGATCACTGAACTTCCCTGCACACGGGCATACGCGACCGCCTTCATGGTATCGTGGACCGGGATGTGCTCGGTGATGCACACAATGGTTGGGATACCGGCATTTGCCTCCTCCATGATCGAATCTGCTGCCGCTCCTGCAGGGACAAAGATGACGGCAGCACCGATGTCATGCTCGCGCATCGCATCCTTTACCGTATTGAAGACCGGGACACCATGGACTTGCTGGCCGCCTTTTCCCGGGGTGACTCCGGCAACGACTCCCCGGCCACCCACAAATTTTGCATACGCGTTCATCAGCCCGATATGGAACTCGCCCTGCCTGCCGGTTGCGCCCTGCACGAGCACCCCGGTCTTTTTGTCGCCGTAGATCATGCCGCCACCTCCACGGCTTTCTTCACCACAAGGTCCATCGTGTCCAGCATCTCGTAGCCTTTTTCTGCGAGCATGGATCTGCCCTCCGCCTCGTTGGTGCCGGCGAGCCGGACGATCACTTTCTGGGAGATTCCGGCTGCGATGATCCCCTTGGCCACTTCATCGCACCGGGTGATCCCGCCCAGCAGGTTGACGACGATGACCCTGACCGAGGGGACGCGTGCGACCAGCTGCACCGCGTTTTTCACCCGATCGCTCTCTGCTCCGCCCCCGACGTCGAGGAAGTTTGCCGCCTTGCCGCCGTAATATTCGATCAGGTCGAGCGTGGACATGGTGAGGCCGGCGCCATTGCCGATCACCCCGATGTTGCCGCCCAGTTCCACGTACGAGAACCCGTTCTTCTCCGCTTCGCGCTCCCGTTCGGAGAGGTCGCGGTTGACCGTGATCCCCTGCCGCGCAAGGGCGTTGTCGTCCACGATGATCTTGGCATCGGCAGCAAAGACGCCCTGCGGCGTTATGACAAGCGGGTTGATCTCGGCGAGCAGCGCGTCCTTGTCAAGAAAGACCCGGTAGAGCTTGTTGATGACCGGCATGACCTCCTTTGGGGCTTTGCCGGCAAGTTCGCGGAGCATGAATGGCGGCAGGTCCAGCATCAGGGGGAGCGCGACGGCTTTTCGTATCGCATCCGGGTTCTCTTGTACCGTATTCTCGATCTCGACACCCCCCGCATCGGAGAAGAGGAGCAGCGGCTGCTTTGCGGACCGGTCGACTGTGATGGAGAGGTAATACTCCTTCTGGATCACGAGCCTCTGTTCGGCAAGGATCTCCCTGACCGTCAACCCCTTGATCTGCTTTGCGAAGAGTTCGCGGGCAGTTGCGACCGCATTTTTTTTATCCGCCATCAGGATGCCTCCGGCTTTTCCCCTGCCCCCGACATCCACCTGCGCCTTTAAGACGATCGCATCACCCAGCACGTCGAGATGGGCGGACAGTTCGTCTGCCGTTTTGATCAAAAACCCTGCCGGGACCGGTATTCCTGCCTCTTGTAAGATCTTCTTTGCCTCGTATTCGCGTAGCTTCATGCCTTCTGTTCCCCGTTTGTCAGTGCTGCTGCCGCAAGTTCAATACCCTTCTTCATCGCTTGGATGTTGAGCGCCTCGGTGCCTTTGGGCACGGAATCGAGGATCGCCTTTTCGAGCGCGGAATCACTTACGACCTTTGTTGTTGCCACAAGCGCCCCCAGCATCACGATGTTTGCAACGATATCTCTTTTCAGCGCCTGCTTTGCCTCCCGGGTTGCCGGGATCTCAAAATACCTGCATTGCGGGCGGGAGTGGACGAGGGAGGAATCCAGTACCATCCCGGCATTCTTTGGGGCATCCGCCCCGTACTTCTCGAACCCCTCCTGAGACATGATCACAAAGATGTCGGGGTTTGTCACCTTGGGGAACAGGATCGGCTCGTCGTCGATGATCACCGCGCTCATCGACGCCCCGCCCCGCGCCTCAGGACCATACACCTGCGTCTGCACCGCGTGTTTGCTGTCGTACATTACCGCAGCCCGCCCGAGGATGACGGCAGAGAGGATGATCCCCTGCCCGCCGAACCCCGAGAACCTGACCTCATGCCGCATCATTGCACCCCCATCGCCGGCCGGTTGCGCCGTGCCAGCTCCCCGACAACGAACATGTCACTGGGGACTTCTTTTCCTTCCTCAACCAGCCGGTCGCGTTTCACCTTCAGGAGCGCGTGGCTTTTTATGAACTCCACCTGGTCGGCCACCTGCTTGAACTTGTTCCGGCGCCCGAAATTGGTCGGGCACTGGGTCATAGCCTCGACAAACGAGAAGCCCGGTGTCTGGAGGCCGGCCAGCACCGCCCGTTCGAGCTCTTTGACATGGTAGGATGTCCAGCGGGCGACGTAATTGGCGCCGGCGGCAATCGCCAGCTCGCACAGGTCGAACGCCGGCTCGGCACTCCCGTATGGGGTTGTCGTGGAGAGGCAGCCTTGCGGCGTCGTGGGGCTGCCCTGCCCGCCGGTCATGCCGTAGATCTGGTTGTTCATGCAGACGACAGTGATGTCGATGTTCCGGCGGCAGGAGTGGATGAAATGGTTGCCGCCGATCGCCGCAAGGTCGCCGTCGCCCGTGAACACGACCACGTGTAACTTTTTGTTCGCCATCTTGACCCCGGTCGCAAACGCGAGCGCCCTGCCGTGGGTAGTGTGGAGGGAATCCGTCATGATATAGCCCGGCGCCCGCGACGAGCAGCCGATCCCCGAGACAAAGACCGTCTCTTCCTTCTTCCAGTCCATCTGGTCGATCGCTGCGAGCGTGCAGTTGATGATCGTCCCGTTGCCACAGCCGGCGCAGTAGATGTGTGGCAGCCGGTCTTTCCGGAACCAGTCCTCGAATGTCATTTCCAGCCTCCCAGCGCTGCAGTCAGCTCGGACGGGAGGTGGAGATCGCCACCCAGCTTGGGGATGGACACGACCGGCACATTCACGTACCGCTCGATCTCCCGCGCCATCTGCCCGAAGTTCAGCTCCGGTACAAGGAACCGTTGTGCATTTTTAAACTGCGCAAGTGCGAACTCGGGGAACGGCCAGACCGTCCGGATCCGTAAGAAGCCGACGTTCTTGTCCGGGTTGTCGTGGAGTACCTGCTGCACCGTCCGGACAGGAGCACCGTAGGCGATAAAGACCTGTTCTGCATCCGGGTTGATGATATCATAGTCCGCCACATCGTGCCGGGCGTTCTCGACCTTGTCGACGAGCCTTTTTACCAGGTTGTGGTGGAGCCTGACGTTCGTTGCGCAGGGATACCCGCGCTCGTCATGCGTGAGGCCGGTCACGTGCACGCCGTAGCCTTTCCCAAAGGTGGCAAAACCGGGCACGAGGTCATGTTCCGGGTAAAACGGCAGCACGCCCTTCGCGAGTTCCCTTCGCGGGACGTTTTCTACCCTATCCGGGACGGTGATCTTCTCCCGCATGTGGCCGACGATTTCATCTGCCATCAAAAACACCGGCACCCGGTACCGGTCGGCGAGGTTGAACGCTTGTGCTGTAAGCGTAAACATCTCCTGCACGCTTGACGGGCAGAGCGCTATGATGGAGTAGTCGCCGTGCGAACCGAACCGGCACTGCAGCATGTCGCCCTGCGCTGCCATCGTGGGCTGGCCAGTGGACGGGCCGCCCCGCTGGATGTTAACGATCACGCAGGGCGTCTCGGTCATCGCGGCATACCCGATATTCTCCATCATTAAGGAGAAGCCCGGCCCGCTCGTTGCCGTCATCGACCGTGCACCGGTCCATGCTGCCCCGATGAGCGCCGCCATGCTGCCGAGTTCATCCTCCATCTGCATGTAGATGCCGCCGATGAGGGGCATCCTTCTTGAACACTCCTCGGCGATCTCGGAAGAGGGCGTGATCGGGTAGCCGGCACAGAATTCAGTGCGCGTCAATATTCAATCGCCACCTTGTGCGGTTCGTACGGCTCTTCCTCGATCCAGTGGATTGCCTGGTCCGGGCAGGTGAGCTCGCAAACCCCGCAGAGCCTGCGCCCGGACAGCTTCTGCACCCGGCAGTCCGCGCCCCGCTCCGGCCGGTCCAGTTCCGGCACAAGGCTCCCTCGGTGGTTGGGCTTTTTTCCTTCGGA
>JAPKXV010000289.1:14293-22032 GCA_026394635.1 Methanoregula sp.
CAAAGAGGTTTTTATGTCGGTTAAATTTGGATATTTGCATCCTCAAACTTAAAAGAATCACGCTGATGAAAAAAACCTATTTATTATAAACGATCGGGTTCAGGCTTTCCGGTACCGGTCGAATGCCTTCCCGGCAGCAACCCGCACCGTCTCAAAAATGTCGCCGCCCTTCGCATCGATCCCGACAGTAAGCGGCAGGTGATCCAGCTCAATAATCCAGACCGCCTCTGCCATCCCGAGATCCTCGTAATAAACTCCTTTGAGCCTCATATGGGAAGCGGCAAGCGCAGCACACCCACCGGTGAACGCAAGATAGACCCCCTTTCCTTTGAGCTGCTCCCGCACAGCGCTCCCCATGCCCCCTTTCCCAATCAGGGCATTGACGCCGGCATCGATGAGGAACTTTGAGAGCAGGTTCATCCGTGCCGATGTCGTTGGCCCGGCAGCGATGATCCGGTTATCCTGCATGACCGGTCCGCAGTGGTAGACTGCCGCGCCTTTGGGATCGAACGGGATACCGTCTTTCATCATCCGCAGATGCGCCTCGTCACGTGCGGTATACACCATGCCGGAGAGCTCCACGTGGTCACCGGCTGAAAGTGCCAGGACCTCCGCGCCGAGCGGGGTTTTCAGCTGCACCGGCTTCTTCATTCCCGCTTCACCTCAACCGTTGCCCGCCGGTTCGCCCAGCACTGGACGTTGACGGCAACGGGAAGCGAAGCCGTATGGCACGCGGCGGTCTTCACCTTGACGGCGAGCGCGGTTGTATCGCCTCCAAGACCCATAGGGCCGATCCCGAGCGTGTTCACCATATCGCAGAGCTGCTGCTCGAAATCAGTCATCTTATCAATCGGGAGTAGCAGCGCCTCTTTTGCAAGTGCTGCCGCGCCATCGAATGTCCCGCCGATCCCAACACCCAGTACTACGGGCGGGCAGGGTCTTCCCTCTGCGAGCAGCATGGTCTCGACAACGAACTTCCCGATCTCATCCTTCTGGGAGGGGAGGAGCATCGCGATCCGGGAGACATTTTCCGCACCAGCTCCCTTGGGCAGGACGGTGACGGTAAGCGTCTCGCCGGGCTTTACGTGGATAGCAGGCATGCCGGCACCGGTGTTATCGTTTGAGTTGTTGCGGGTGAGCGCATCCACAACATTCGGGCGGAGCGGCACGTCAGTGGTCGCCCGGCGTACTCCCTTTGCAACTGCATGGTACAGGTCAGGGGTCAAAGGGATATCCGGCGGGATCGTGAGGTACACCACCGGCACACCGGTATCCTGACAGAGGGGGACATTCAGCCGTTCTGCCTCTGCAATATTTTTGATAATGTTGGATAACTCGCCCTTTGCCACCGGGTTTGTCTCTGCTGCTGCAGCCCGGAGAATCGCACGCTTCACGTCCGAAGGAAGGAAGATCACCGCTTCCCGGAATGCTTCTGCGATCGCTCCTGCGACCCGTTCGTACAGGGTCCTCTTGGTGCTTTTCACCATCAGAACATAGTGAGAGAAGGACGGGGATAATGATTTGGGAGGGCGGGTCCGGTACCTTCCGATTCAGAACCTATCCGGCGCCGCGAGTGTGCAGAGTCTGGAAGAGTCTGTTATAAAAAAATAAAAAAAACAAACACGACCGGGGCAAAAATTACCTCTTACCCCTTCCGCCTTTAGAGTGTTCTGCGCCTTTCTTCTCTTCAGCACCCTTCTTCTCATCGCCTTTTGCCGGCGCGGCTCCCTTCTTATCATCAGCACCCTTCGCCGGCTCCTTACCGCCCCTGGCTACTCTGCCACCCTTGTGGTCCTCCGCACCCTTGGGTGCCGCCTCAGCTTCCTTTAGCTCTTCCGCAGCAACAACCGGAGCGGCGACGACCTTCTCTTCAGAGAACTTGGGGGCGATGATCCTTCCACTCACCTTGATGGTGCTCACCTTGAGGTGGGATGGGGACGGCAGCTTGTGTGCACCGTTGCGGAGCGCTTCCTTGACCTTCTCCAGGTATGTCGGGGTGGAAAAGACCGTGAAGATACGCTGGTTTGACGCGACGCGTGCGGCGGTACCGACTGCCTTGCCGAATGCGAGGCGCATCCCTTCAGAGACACGGTCAGCACCGGCGCCGGTTGCCTGCTTGTTCTCGCGGAGGACATGGTGGGGATAGACCCGGACCTTGAAGTGGAAGTTCGCCCTTCCCACCTCCTTCATCAGCCGGCGGTTGATGCTGATGCGAGCGGCTTCAAGCGCCGAGTGCCGGACCTGGCACGCTTCTTCGATGACCAGATCGACCTGCGTCGGAAACTCCTGCGTGAGGTTGCCCATCTCAAACTGTACGATCTTGCTTCCCGGAACACCGCCCATATACTCACGCCGCGTATAGGCTTTTTTTGAAATGTTCCTGTACATCCTTGCCGGTTTTCTAACCATCGCGTCCTACTCCTTGTTATCAGCATAAAATGGCATAAACATCCAAAAAGGGATCGGAAATTCATGCCGCACGATATCGTAAACTGCTTTTATAAAATGGAGATGTAGCGTATTAAACCTTACGGGAGTGTGCACTTTGGCTGGTTGATAAGATCAAGGACCAACCGCCTCACTTTTGCAAATTCTACACTCGTCCGGTCCCGTGGCCTGGGCTGATCGATTGAGAAGACCTCGCAAATCCGCCCGGGACGCGGGGTCAGAACGATAATCCGGTCCGCCATAAAAACTGCCTCGTCCACGCTGTGGGTAATGAAGATGATCGTCTTTTTTGTCTTCTCCCAGATCCCAAGGAGCTCGTGCTGGAGCATGTTCCGGGTCTGGGCGTCGAGCGCCCCGAACGGTTCGTCCATCAAGAGCACCACCGGGTCCAGCGCGAGTGCCCGTGCAACCGCGACCCGCTGCCGCATCCCACCGGAGAGCTCGGACGGGTAGCTCTTCGCAAACGGGGTTAAGCCAACGAGATCGAGATACTGTTCCGCGAGCCGGTATCGTTCGTCCCTCTCCATGCCCTGCATTTCGAGGCCGAACGCGACATTGTCGAGAATATTGCGCCACGGGAAGAGCGAGTATTCCTGGAATACGATCCCGATCCGGGGGTCAGGCCCCGTGATCCGCTCTCCGTCCAGCAGGATCTCGCCGCCAGTTGCTGTATCAAGGCCGGCAATCATCCGGAGCAGCGTGGTCTTCCCGCAACCGGAAGGGCCCAGCACGCAGAGGAACTCCTTGTCGCTGACGGTGAGATTGAGATGCTCGATCGCCGTCAGTGCAGTCCCGTCATCGCGGGGGAAAGTCTGGGTGAGGTTTTGTATGACAAGTTCGCCCATTCATGCCACCTCCCCGGTCCGCCATTTCAGGAACTGCCAGTCGATCCAGTACCGGAAGAGCATGTCGAAGGCAAGGCCGATGAGCCCCAGCAGGATCATGTACACGACCACGGAATCCATCTGGTGGAGGTTGTAGAAGAACCAGAGCTTCTGCCCGAGCCCGTACTTCGAGACCCCGAAGAGCTCAGCGGCGACAAGGCACATCCAGCCCACCCCGGTTGCGATCCGGATGCCGGCGGCAACTGAGGGGAGTGCTGACGGGAACGCAATATACCGGATCAGGTCCCGGTTCTTTGTGCACCCGAGCATCTTTCCGGCCTCAACAAAGATCCTCGGCACGCTCCTAAAGCCGGTATACGTGTTGATAAGAACGGGGAAAACCGCCCCGATGAAGATCACGAATCCTGCCGATGCATTGGTAAGGCCAAACCAGACGATCGCAAATGGGATCCATGCAAGGGGCGGGATTGGGCGCAGTATCTCGATAATGGGGTCGAGGAAGGCATCGATCCGTCGGTTCCACCCCATCGCAATCCCGATCGGGATGCCGATGACAAGCGCTGCACCAATGCCGATCGCAAAGTGGAGCAGGCTCACCTCGATATCCATGAGAAGTGTCCCGCTCTGGACAAGGCTGATGAATGCAAGGATGACATCGGAGGGTGATGGCAGGTAGAAGACATCCCCGACGATGAATTCGGCAATAATTTCCCAGAGAATAAGGGCGAGGATTATGGCGAGTGCGCCGAGCCAGCGTTCAGGTTTCCTTGTCTGTGCGTGGTTCACCGGTGCCCACCCCATAATAATCCTGAAACATCATGGCCGGCAAAAAAGAAGAGCGCACCCATGAGATCCTGCCTCATTGGTTACATGTTCAAACAACATGAGTGTTTGGATAGGATACAGGAAAAAAGAAGGATTATCCCTTCACTTTCTTGTAGAACGTCAGGTCAAAGAGCTGGTCTTGGGTGAGCGGGTTCTTGATGTACTTGAGGTCATACTGGATCTTCGCGTAGTCCATGACGGGGCTGATAATGATGCTCGGGTCAGTGACAAAGTCGCCATCCCAGTCTCTTAAAGAGGCCTTGACATCTTCGATCTTTGCGCTGTTCTTTTTCGCATAGATCGCTGCTGTTTCATCAGGGTTCTTAATAGCGAAATCAGAGGCTTTGATGTGCGTCTTCACGATCTGTTCCACGATCTCCGGGTGCTCCCGGATCAGTTTGCCACTGACAACAAGAACGCAACAGGTATGGTTGGGGTACATCTCACCGGACTGGACAATTGTCTTTCCCTTACCCAGAGCTTTGATCTGGGACGGGGACGGGTGCGGGAGGAAGACAGCATCAACCTTGCCGGCTGTGATCGCGGTAACAGCGTCACCGGGCCCCATACCGACGATCTCGAGGTCCTTATCAGCATCGATGTTGTTCTTCTTTAACCAGTCGCGCAGGATTGTGTCCTGGATCGTGCCTGCCTGGAATGTCGCGATCTTTAAGCCCTTGAGGGATTGCGGGCCGGTATAATTGAGTCCTGTGCGGAGAACGAGATCGGAGCCTTCCGTGTTTACAGCAGCGACAATCTTTGCGTCAAGGCCGCTGCTGACCGCTGAAAGGACCGGGGCTGCGCCGACATAGGCGACATCAATGTCACCGGCAAGCATCGCCTGCATCTCCGGAGCGCCGGTGGGGAAGAGATAGTCCGTCACGTTCTGCACACCCAAGGGTGCAAGGTCCTGCTGCCACCAGCCTTTATCCATCGCTATCATATGGGCTACCTGGTGGGTGCTGGGCTGGTACCCGATCCGGACTTCGGTCACTTTGGAGGTTGTCTGCGGCTGGGTGCAGCCGGCGGTTAACATTACAAGTGCAACTGCCAGAATGGCAAGCGTTGCAAGAGAGATTCTTTTCATGCGGGAACTGTTGTGCGGGCACTCTTAAAAAATATCCGATTTGGACAATTTTTCTCTCTTTTTGTGATAATATATCCAGATAAACTTCACAATTGGATAATATTTTTTTCCAAAAAAGTTGATGGGGCTGGTATCTTTTTGATCTTTTTTGGCACAATAATGAAAAAATTTTTCAGGATTTATCACAATTGTACTTAGTATATGGCACAATCGGACCCTATCGACCGGCTCGTGCGCGCAGCGCTCATCTCTGATGATGAATTTGTCAGTACGCTCAATAATCTCCTGAAGCATGAACTCAGGATCAGTGTGCGCGAGCTTGCGGAAAAGAGCGGGATCTCCCAGAGCTCGCTCTATAAACTCCTGCATAGAAGGCGTTCCCCGAACCTCTCCACGCTGAGGGAGATCGTCCGCGCCCTCAAGAAGCTCTACCATGGGAGTGACGAGGAGTTCATTGGCCTGATAGCAGCCCCCCCGGTGCTGGAAAGCGTGGAGGAGCGTGTGGCAGATATTGACGGGCACCATATGCGGGTGCGCGAATATCCCGTCCACACCATGGAGGACGCAATTGTTGCAGCGGTGAGGGCGGAACGGGAAGGTGCGATCGCGATCGTCTGCGCCCCGATCGTCAGCAGCATCATCGAGCAGCTTGTCCATGTGCCGGTGGCGACGATCATCCCCCGCGAATCGGTGCAGCGGGCGATCGAACTCGCCGCACGAAAGGCGTGGATTTAATCAGCACAATAACCAAAAGAGAAAAGTACATACCGGATGGTGAAAGGATGCGAACCGATGTTGTGAGGCTGGGGCGCCTCTCCGGGGAGAGGACGGGCGAGATGATGCACTTCCTCTCATCGATGCGTGCAGACCGCTGTATTGCCGATGCGGACGTGCTGGTGGATATTGCTCATGTGGTGATGCTGGACAAGCAGAAGATCATCGACCGGGATATCACGAAACAGCTCCTGCCCGCGCTCCTCGAACTCCAGGACGAAGGTGTTCCGGAGGAGGTGTTTGATGACCGTTTCGAGGACATCCACGCAGGCATCGAGGCACTCCTCATCGAAGCAGTTGGGGCGGAAGCCGGCGGGCGCATGCACATGGGGCGTTCGCGCAATGATGAGGTCGCCACCTGCATCCGGATCAAGCTGCGCGACGATGTCCTCAAGCAGATGGCAGCGCTCCTCAAAGTCCGGGAGGTGCTGGTCGCGCTTGCCGCGCAGCATATCGAAAGCGTCATGCCCGGTTTCACCCATATGCAGCACGCCCAGCCGACCACGCTCGCCCACTACCTCCTCGCCTACGAGCAGGCGTTCTCGCGGGACTTCGACCGGTTAAAGGAAGCATATATCCGGATCAACCAGAGCCCGCTTGGCGCAGCTGCATTTGCATCCACCGGCTATCCCATCAACCGCGAACTCACCGCACGCTTCCTTGGGTTCGACGGGCTGGTCACCAATACTATGGATGCGGTGGCAACCCGGGACTTCGCCCTTGAAACGTTAGCCGATCTTTCCATCCTGATGGCAAACGTGAGCCGGATCTGCGAGGACCTGATCATCTGGAGCACATGGTTTGTTAAGTTCGTCACCCTTGACGATGCATTCTGTTCGACGTCCTCCATCATGCCCCAGAAGAAGAACCCGGATATCGCAGAGATCATGCGGGCAAAGACCGGATCGGTTTTCGGTGCGTACACGGGGGCGCTCCTGACGGTCAAAGGGCTCCCGATGAGCTACAACCGGGATCTGCAGGAACTCACCCCCAACATCTGGCGCGGGATGCGGGACGCAAAAGAGAGCCTGCGCATGCTCGTGGACATGCTCTCAAGCGCAACCTTCGATACAGCACGGATGCGGGAGGAGTCAGGGAAAAACTTCTCCACGGCAACCGAGCTTGCCGATACGCTTGTCCGGAGCTACGGCCTTGCGTTCCGCACTGCCCATAATATTGTCGGGAGAGCGGTGCAGAAAGGATACCTCAACCTTGAGACGCTGGATACTGCGGCGCAGGAACTCGGCGTGGAGATCTCCTTTGCCGAGAAGGGGCTCACGCAGGACAAGATCAATGCGGTGCTGGACGTGGACTCCTCCCTTGCGCTGCGGAAGGCTCCCGGGGGCCCGGCGCCGCTGGCAACCAAGATCGCGATCGAAGAGAGGAAAAAGCAGCTCGACACCGATTCGGTGCTGATCGACGAACGACTCGCAAAACTTTCAAAAGCACGCGACGACCTCATCGCTGAGGCGCGGAGGCTGGTAGTATAACAGCAAAATTCACTTCCGGCGACATCGTCAGCTGCGTGACCGGCGGCCAGAAGAAAACGGGGACCTACATCACCGGCCGCGATGGGATGGCGGTGGTAAAACTTGATTCCGGGTACAACATCGGTGTTGACCCGGGTTCCTGCACGTTTGTGGAAAGCCCGGTACCTGCCTTACCAAAAAAGCCCTTGGTACCACCGGACCGCAGCCTCCCCGATCTTGCAATCGTATCGACGGGGGGGACCATTGCGAGCCGGATCGATTACCGGACCG
>JAPKXV010000218.1 GCA_026394635.1 Methanoregula sp.
TTGTCGCGGGGTCGTATTTTTTGTGCGCTGTCCCGCACCGGATCGTGATAACCGTAACCTTGTTTTGATGCAGCAGATCGCGCTGACGCTTCAGCGTAGATTCCATACGGAATAACGGTGGAATGGAAGGTCGTCCTCACCGGAGCGGATATATTTATTATGAATATCATATAATTCTTTATTTTATTCGACGTCGATATCCGGGGTTCTTTGTGCACTTAACGGCCCCGATCATAGTGAAATATGTCTCTTTAAACAGCCCGAAAAGAACACCGCTAATGAGCAATAATTATCGGCCAAAATCGCACCTGTTCGCATTTTACCCGTCATTTTGCGGACTTTTGTATGGCGGCGGACAGGTCATCGTATGAAACGTGTCCGCCCGGTCTGCGCGGCGGAAAATAGAGGCTGAAATGGGCGTATTTTTCCTGAGGTTTTCCGGGTGTATTGGATGGAGACAGATATCGTGACGAAGCCATGTTCGACGTAAATGCATTCTGATGCCATACCCCGCTTACGGCGTTTTCTGGATAATACCGGAACATAACCTGATGTCACGCCATGAACCAGGGTCTCATACTCCTCTTGTTTTCCCGAAGAAAGAAGATCCCTCTCATGATTGTCCGGATTTCTTTTTGATCTCCACAATCATGCTCTGTTGAAAACCTTATTTTAAGTATCCAGTCTCTCAACTTTTTCCACAGATATCGCATCTCTCAACTTTTTCCACAGATATCGCATCTTGGGGGATGCAGCAGCGGCGGGGGCAATGTAACTCGAAGATGTCCAAATGGACATCTTCTTTTAGTTTGCCCCTCCCTCACGAGAACGGCAAACGCCCCCAAGAGCGTTAAGAAAAATATTTCCTAAGCATTTCAACAGAGCCCACAATCACAAAAAAAGGGAACATGCCCGGTCATGAAATATTTTTTAAATAAATACGTTCTAATGGTAGAGCACCCACACCCCATCATACCCGGAATACCTTATGGAACAACCAACCATCACACCCCCGGCAGAACCGGTGCCAAAGACAATCAAAGAAAATACTGAAATAATCCTGGTTATTCCTGCATACAATGACGGGGCCATGATCGGGAGTGTCATTTTAAAAGCAAAACCTCTTGTTTCCAAAATTATTGTCGTTGACGACGGGTCAAAAGACCGTACATCTGAAGTCGCGCATCTTGCCGGCGCCGAGGTTATCCGGTTCCAGAATACGACAGGAAAAGGGGCAGCCTGTATCGAGGGGCTGAAACGGGCATACCAGACCGGGTGCACCATTGCCATCCTGATCGATGGCGATGCACGGTACCGTACCCGTGAGATCCCCTGGGTGATCTCCCATATCCTCAGCGGTGCTGCCGATGTGGTGATCGGTTCCCGGTACCTTGAAGCAAACGGGAGCTTATCCTCCCGGCATCTCATTGCGCAGAGGATCATCCAGGTCCCGGACAGCCGGTTAAAAGATGTGAAGATCACCGATCCCCTGTCCGGGTTTATCGCGTTCAACCGGGAAGCCCTCGAAGACCGCAATCTCTCTTTTTCCCGGTACGATTTCAAACAGAAGTTCCTCACCCACCTTCTCAACCGGGGACTGGTTATCTATGAAGTCGCGGTCACCGAGCGCAGGGGCATCGTGAAAAAAACCGAATGGGACGACTCGGTCAAGACCATTGCCGCACTTCCCGCGTATAACGAGGAGGCGCATATTGCCCGGGTCATCTCTGATGCACAAGCGTATGTCGATGCCGTGCTTGTCGTTGATGACGGCTCTTCGGACGCGACTGCTGCCATCGCCCGGCAGATGGGGGCGATCGTGGTCCGGCACCCGACCAACATGGGGTATGGCGCGGTACTCCAGACGATATTTTCCACAGCCCGGGACCTGAACCTCGAGGCCGTGGTGACGCTGGACTTCGATGGCCAGCACGACCCGCGGGACATCGAAAGAGTCCTTGCACCGCTCCTCAACGGCGCCGATGTCGTCATCGGCTCCCGGTTCCTCGATTCAACCAAAAACAACATCCCCTCCTACCGCAAGGTCGGCATGAAAGTGCTCGATACCGCAACCGCAGCGGCCGGCGTAAAGAAAGTCACCGACACCCAGAGCGGATTCAG
>JAPKXV010000308.1 GCA_026394635.1 Methanoregula sp.
GCGCAGTTGCGCATCCTTAAGTACATTCATCATACCGGTGATGTCGTACGGGTCGACCGTTTCAACAAACGAGACCCCGCACGCGCGGCATATCGCATCGAGCGATACATGCGGGCTTGCAATGCCACACGCGGTTACACCGGTATTCGGGTTCGGCTGGTGTCCGGTCATCGCGGTGATCCGGTTATCAAGGATCACCACCGTCATTGTCGCCCCGTTATAGACCGCGTTCATCAGGCCCGGGATGCCGGTATGCAGGAACGTGGAGTCCCCGATTGTACAGATGCTCTCGCGGGGTTCTCCAGTATGTGAGATGCCGCTCGCAACGGTGATAGAAGCTCCCATGCAGATGGTGGTATCAACAACGCCAAGCTGGAGCCCCAGCGTGTAGCAGCCGATATCGCTGGGGTAAATTGCATCCTTAAAAACACGTTTAATCGCATAAAACGCAGCGCGGTGCAGGCAACCCGCACAAAGGATCGGCGGGCGCAACGGTAAATTCTGAACAGGATTTGCCGCAGGATAAAGATTCCTGATAATAAATCCTGCTTTCTCCATGATTGCGGTAACAGCGGGCAGGGACAATTCACCTTCATAGGGAGCGTAACCATTTTTCTTGCCCAGGACTTTTACCATGCCGGCAACCTGCAGGACCTGCTCCTCGACTTCCGGCGCAAGTTCCTCAATGACAAGCACCGTCTTGTGCTTCCGGACAAACCCGGAAAGCCAGTCCTCGTCGATCGGGTACGCGCCGATCTTCATGGCCGCTCGCGATAACCGCTGTCTCCCCCTTGATGGAATAGGTATTATACCCAAGTTCAACCAGCCGTTTCTTTATTGCAGGCTGTTTTTCGTTGAGTTTTTTATGAAGGAGCCGGGTGTGCGCAGGAATTACAACGTACTGCCGTGGATCTTTTTTGAACTCTCCCTTCCTTGAGGATGGTACGATATCGCCGAGCACGACATCTCCCTTGGAATGGCAGATGCGTGTGGTGGGGCGGACTATCACCGGAAGCGAAAACTCCTCGGAAAGGGCAAACGCGTCCCGGAGCATGTCATGGGCTTCCTGGATCGTTGCGGGATCAAGGCACGGCACGCGTGCGAAACGGGCATAGCACCGGCTGTCCTGTTCATTCTGGGAACTATGGGCAAACGGATCGTCAGCGCTCATGATCACAAGCCCGCCGGTCACGCCGGTATAGGCGCTTGTCATCAGGGGATCGGCAGCCACATTAAGCCCGACATGCTTCATCGTGCAGAGCGCACGCAGCCCGCACCATGCAGCGGCAAGGGCATTTTCCAGCGCAACTTTCTCGTTCGTCGACCACTCGATATAATAGGCCCGTTCCTGGCGGGAGCGAAGCACATCGATCACTTCCGACGAGGGGGTCCCGGGATACCCGCTCACAAAATCCACGGGAGCTTCCAGACAAGCATGGGCGATCGCTTCGTTTCCAAGGAGATATTGTCGTTCCATGATCCCAGATCCTGCTCTGTACCTTATCTTGGGACACCCTGGACTATTTATTTAACGAGCTTGGTGTTCCGATCCCGTGGCAGGGGATTCACAACCTATAAAACCTCTGGTGGGATACTTATTAGGGTAAATTTCAGGAATTTTCTGGGCCCGTAGCATAGCTTGGTGGTGCGCCCGGCTGATAACCGGGAGGTCATGCGTTCAAATCGCATCGGGCCCATACATTTTTTTAACCGTTCCATACATATTCCGTATTTTGATATAGTTCCGACGCGCAAATCTTTGGATATGGAAAAACGATATACAATTATCCTTGTGGCAGGACTTGTGGCCTGCATTATCCTGTTTTTCATCGATATTTACCTGGGCGGAATTGCAGCAATTCTCCTTGTCGTGCTCGCCATGTCATTTTTTATCATGCAGGATTCGCGTTTTCACCCTGATATCAGCATTTTCCTGCGGGATGATGCAAAGAGTATTATTGTCGCCAACCGTGGAAACGATATCGCAAAAAAGATACATGTGGCAATCGTCCCGTTTAACCTCGAATTTGATGTCCCATCTCTTGTTGTCGATGAAAAATATGAATACGCACTTACCGATATGATCAGCGAGGCAAAGGCAACCGTAAATTACCAGAATTCCCAGGGGTTTGAGTATTCCCAGACATTCAGGTTATCCGCTCTTGGAAAAAGTGATGATGACCTGTTGAAGCCGGCATTCCCGCTTTTTAAATGGAAATGATGGGGAGTACCATCCCGGTTCTTACGATTTATTAGGGAATACATAGGAGATGGTTTTTTCAAGAGCTTCAAGGAGTGCTTCTTCACCCTTGAGATAGTCATGCATTGCCTGGTAGAGCATATACATCGCATCGTACCCGTAGTTTTCGATGACGCCCCCGGCATCTATCGGGTTGAGGTATGAGTCTGTTATGAATCCATCCGTACTGTACATCAGCTCGAAAAATTTTCCTTCTTCCGAAAGGACACAGAACTGATCGGTTATTTTTTTTGTCGTGTTATCCGGACGGAACGGGGCGGGGTCGGTTTTTCCCAAAATGATCATCTTTTGTGGTTAATACTTCGGATCATAGATTTCTCCCTTTGTGTCCTGTTTTCCTTTCTGGAGCATTGCAAGGCCAATGGATTTCACGACAGGGATGGATGAGTGTGCCATCCTGTCAAGGAGTGCTGCATCGTTTTTTCTGATTTTTTCAGCAATTCCTGCCTCTTTACCCTTTAGATCTTCTATTTTTTGTAGGATCTTCTCAAAGCCAGCTTCAATCTCATCCATGTGATCATCACCCGGGAAATGTTTTTAAAGAGAATAGATATCATTGGCATTTGGAAATAATAAGTACGCGTGGTAATGCACTACGTACAGTGTCCTGCGCAACCCCGTGCTATCTGGACAATCCCCTCGTGATCAGAGATTTCCTCCCCAGTATCACGGAACCTGTCATGGATAGATGGGGGGAGAATAAATGTCGGCGTGCAGACTGCCATGATTGCTTCCCGCTGGATGACAGCCATGCAGCCCATCACAGAGAGATCCCGGTTTTTGAACCGTGAGAGCCATCGCAGCATCCGCCGCCCGGTATCTGCGAACCCGTGCAGGTGTTGATGATCACTGCATTGGCATCTTCCTCAAGAATGGACAAAGGTGCATCTCTGGTGTTTGAGGATCTCTTTTAATTTCGCAGTATCCCCGAAATTATACCGGCACCCGTACATCTCAATAAATACCCATTTGCCGGTGAGATCGGCAAGACCATTTTGTGGGGGGAAATTTCCAGAACCGGATTGCGATGTTGCCATACAATGTTGTCGGGGATGCTTTTCTTTGTAATAACCTTTGTCCACTGTAGTAAAAAAAGTATTAAAAAACTATACCCCGATCGCCAGATCTCCTCCAGAATGAAAGGGGCCAGCACAATGCTTAACCGATGGTACCCACTATCTTTTTACAATGATCAAAATAGGTCTTATCGGCTGTGGTAACATCGGGCACATTATTGCTAACCACGCCGGGGGGATCGAGATTGTTGCCCTCTTTGATATTTTTTTTGACCGGGCAAAGGAACTCGAAAAGATGACCGGCGCACGGGCGCACGAACAATTTGATACCTTTATTTCCGAAGATTTTGATATTGTTGTCGAGGCTGCCTCGGTGAATGCGGTAATGACCTACGCACACCGGGTTCTTGAACATGGCAAAGACCTCGTCATCATGAGCGTCGGCGCCCTTGCTGATCCTGCATTCAGGGAGGGACTCCGTGAATCTGCCCGGAGCAACGGGAAAAAGATCTACATTCCCAGCGGTGCGATCTTCGGTCTCGACAACCTCAAGGTGGGACGGATATCTCCCATAAAAAAACTGCTCCTGAGGACAGTAAAAAGCCCCGCATCGCTCGGGGTTGAAGCAAAGGAGCGCCGCATCATCTTTTCGGGAAAAGCACACGAATGCATCAAGGCATTCCCCAAAAACGTCAACGTTTCTGTTGCCATGAGCCTTGCTGCAGGGAGGGACGTGGACATTGAACTCTGGGTTGATCCGGCGGTCGATCGGAACATCCACGAAGTCATTATTGAAGGTGACTTTGGCGAAACATTTATCCGGGTGACCAATGTGCCGAGCCCTGATAATCCTGCGACAAGTTACCTTGCCGCACAAGTTACCTTGCCGCTCTCTCGATCCTCTCGCTGTTACATGGACTCGAGGACCCGATCATTGTCGGCACATGACAATCACGATCCTGCAAACAGGAAGACAAACACCCGATCAAGGATAGAATTCGTATGGTAACGGTTGAATATCTCCTGAATTTTATCCGGGAAGACGCTCCCTTTGGGGACATAACCTCAGAAACCATCATTCCGGAAATTGAATGCAAAGCGAGAATCAGCATCGAAAGTCCGGCTGTCGTCGCCGGCCTTGAAGAAGCGTCAGCACTTTTCCGGTATTTTGAGGTGGACGTGGACCAGCCGGTCACGGATGGTTCCGATGTTCGTAGCGGGGATACGCTCCTGACCTTGCAGGGACCTGCAAAAAAGATCCTGCTTGTTGAACGCACGGCACTCAATATCATCGGACGGATGAGCGGGATCGCAACGGCAACACGTGAATTTGTAGAACTGGTGCACCGCGTGAATCCTTCGTGCAGGGTGGCAGCGACCCGCAAGACATGTCCGGGACTTCGCGAACTTGACAAAAAAGCAGTATCTCTTGGCGGTGGCGACCCCCACCGGGCAAACCTCAGTGACGGTATTCTCATAAAAGACAACCATCTTGCGATTGTCAGCCTCGACAATGCATTATCAATCGCACAATCCCGCTCACCCCGGTATAAAGTCGAGGTGGAGGTGGAGACCAGCAAGGACGCGGTGCGGGCAGCGCAATCCGGATCAGATGTTATCATGTTTGATAACATGAGCCCCCGGCAGGTACAAAAATCACTCGATGCATTGATCCAGAAGGGGCTGAGGGACAGGGTAATTATTGAGATCTCAGGGGGGATTGATGCAGATACTATCGTTGAGTATGCATCTCTTGGTGTCGATGTGATCAGTATCGGTGCGCTGACCCACTCGGTGAAAAACATACCAGTACATCTCGAAATCCAGTCATCGGAAACGTGAAATTTTTAACGTTCCTTTTTTAACGAAATATATTTCAGATCGGTGGCGTGACGTAAGAAAGATTAATAATACTCCATCGCAAATGGAGGGCTATCGGGGATTTTGAATGGAGGAGCAGGAGCCTGAGCTCATGGATGACCCGGAGCTTGTAGAGGAGCGCAGGAAACAACTGGCGAATGCATATATCACATTATTAAAAAGTCCGTATCTTGACTCCCGCTGGAAAGCTGCGGAGGCACTCGGTGATCACGGGGATGAATCTGCCGTTGAACCGCTCCTTGCTGCCCTCAATGACCCTTATGTCGACGTCCAGTGGCTTGCTGCAAAATCGCTCGGGAAGATTGGGGATAAACGAGCGGTCGGGCCCCTGATTGCATTATTAAAAAACGAGAGCACATGGGTGAGAACCGGCGCTGCATGGGCGCTGGGAAAACTCGGAGACCCGCGTGCTGTTGAACCGTTGATTGAAACGCTTAAAGATCCAAAACCCAGAGTCAGGAAGGATGCTGCATGGGCACTGGGTAGATTGGGAGATGCCCGTGCAGCAAGCCCACTCAATAATCTTCTGCAGGATAAGGATGACGATGTCCGGCAGGCAGTAAAAACAGCACTCGATATGCTGAAAAAGAAAAGTACCTGAAAAAACTTTTGAACACCACAATAAATTTAAAAATTTAATTTTGTGTCACTTTCAAATCATAGTGAATTTCGTCATTGTTCCCGCTGTACCGCGGGTCGATGATTAAAATGTATTTGCTCTTATTCTTCACAGTGAATGTCATATCTTTTGTCAACACATTACTCTGGCTGAAAAGAGGTATCACTGGGCTGTAATCCCACTGGTCTTTTCTTAAGTCCGTATTCCATGCCGGGGTGACAACGGGGAATTTGAGGTCATCTGCCTTGTCAATGACCAGCACATTCACCGGTTTGTCGGAGTTTAAGGAAATTGTAAAACTATCCTTCGGATAGAGATACTGGAATCCATAATCCTCGAATGCATATTTCTTGTTTGCTGTCGACGGCAGGTTGATCTTCTCATTGATAATAACCCTTCCGGAAGATACTGTGGTGGCTGCTACACCTACCGGGGCCGTTGTTGATATCGTGGTTGCCTGCTGGGCTCCGGTGACCCCGGAAGTCGTCTGAGAGGATTGCGGTGCTGTGCCCGTGCACCCGCACGACAATACGAGGCCAACGACAGCAATCACGAGAACAAAGACAAGGATTTGTTTCATAGGCTTAATGTTGCGTGTTCAGATAAAAAGGATTTTGAATAATCACATGGTCTCTTTGTGCTGATTGATAAGAAGAGATCTCTTTAAAAAATTTCCTTTCAGGTCAGGGGTTTGATGCTATATCGGACCCTGACTGGACAACCACTTCCTTTTTTCCCTGGTAGGTCTGGACGAGCCCCACCACAGAAATATTTCCCCCATTTTGCAGCGTCATATCTGATGCAATCTGACCCGGGATAAAAACAGAAACATTATTGATCTGGAAGATGAAATGCCCCCCGTTCTTCGTAATCACGAGATGATCAATCATTCCAGACAGGTATACAAGATCCCCATCGTGAGACATGTCCGAAAAAGGAGCAGCAAACGAGCGCTTTCCCGCATTCTCAAGGATCAGGTGAGCTGCAACTACCAGGATCACCACCCCAACCAGTATCAGGAGAGCCAGCCGTTCCTGACGTTCGAACATCAATAACAATTCAGAGAGGAAGTATAAATCAGCGATACATTGATATGTTAACAGTGTTAACATCACGATCATGTATTCCACACCACTGCCACCCTCGTCAAAGACCGTATTCCAGATACTTGATACCGGGGGTGCGATGACGCACAAGGACCTGGTCAAAAAGAGCAACCTTGCTCCCCGCACGGTGCGATATGCCTTGAAAAAATTAAAGGAGCGGCAGATGATCATCGAGAAATTCAACTTCCGCGATGCGCGACAGATCATCTACCAGAACAGACCTCAGCAATCCGGTGAAACTCCCAAAGCCTGCGCATGAACCACGAACCCTGCCTGCTCATCCACTGCGATGTGCTGGTGCGCAAGATGCTTCCGAGTATGCGTGCCGAGATGGTATCCCGGCTCGTCAATGAGCGGGGACTTTCCCAGAGCGAAGCCTCACGGAGGCTCGGGGTGACGCGGGCTGCAATTTCCCAGTATGTCAGCAGGAAGCGGGGGTGCAGCGAAGCGCAGTTCTCTTCCGAGATCAGCGCGGTAATCGACCGTTGGGCGCTCGCCGTAGACACGGGGGAAAGCGACATCAATCTCTGTGATGTCTGCAAATGTGCCAATAAGAAGTTTGACAGGATGTAAATTCTGGTTTTTTTAATTACCTGTGATGTATCGTTGACCCATCACTCATATTCTTCGTAGTCTCCAGATAAAGAAGATGATGAGTCCCGCAACAACCGCAACCAATCCGGCGATTTTGAGATAATCGAAAGTCCGGGCAGTTGTATGCCTGACCGGTTGCCAGTCATCCTCAAATACTTCCTTAAAATACTGCGCTACTTCCGTATTTTCAATGATCACCCCGACTTCCCGGTTGAAATTGGGGGAATTACTATTCCAGTTGATACTGGAAACCAGCACGCTCCGGTTATCCACGATCACTCCCTTGTTGTGGACCTTCTCCAGATTGTTTGATTCGAGATCGGCGCATTTTGCCTCCAGCGGGATTTTCTCAGTGATACCGATATGGTTGATGAGCGCGGCCATCTCGTCGTTGTCCTTCTCGTCTTCAATATTATACCAGTACGCATCAAGCAGGACCCTTACGTGCACCCCGCGCCGGGACGCATTGATGGCAGTAGCGAGGTACGGGTTCAGGGTGTAGGCAGATTCGTTTGTTATATAGGCCTGCTCAATATCAATCGTCCCCTGCGCACTGTTCAGGAGGTCATGGATCACGTAACTTGTATCAGGTGCAAGGACGGGAGTAACCGTTGCACCCGCAAATCGCCGGGAAGAGAATTCCGGGGTGTAAGGAACAGATGAGGGAGATTCGGGTGCACCCTGCGTTCCGGCAATCGGGATCGAACCGGGGCCACGAATATCTGAAAGAAAAACATCCTCAAAATATTGAGCGGTCTCCGTATCTTCAAGGTATACGCCCCAACCCCGGTTGCCTCGTGTCCCTTCTGAGGGAAATCCGCTGGCCTTGAAATTCTCACTGGTGAGAAGGACAGCACGGCTGTCAATGACCAGATATTTTGCATGGTCAAACCGGTAGGGTGCTTTCTGGCCACCAGCCGCGGTCATCTGGTAGACCGGGATCCCGCTCTGGTTCATTGTCCATATTGCCGCTTTCTCCTCCGGGCTGATGCCCCCCACCGGGCCCCCCTCAACAAGGATACTGACATCTACCCCGCGTTCGTGTGCATCGGTGAGTGCCTGGGCCATGACCTGACTTGAGAATTCATAGACATTGACGTGAACGGTCCGGTCTGCTGATGCAACTGCCTGTAAAAATACATTGTTTGAGTTGTCAGGGGAGACAAATGTGGTGACGCTAACGTTTTTATACGCTTTTGTTAAAAACCGGGACTGCCCGAGCAACAGCGGGCGCCGGTCCCAAACACCGTCTTCAAGGTAATGCACCTGTCCCTCGCGGGGTTTGACATCCTTTGGCCATGATACGGTCTGGATAAGCGCCCCATGGTCGTAGACCATAAGTTCGTCCCGGGAATTTGCCATCCTGAGTTTATCGCCCGATATCACATCGGGGACCACCGGTGAATAGTCGTACCACTCATAATCGGGCATTCTGTTATGCGTTGTGTTAAAAGAGATCGCATCTCGTGCAATGGTGATTTTTCCGTTGATCATAGTCCCGGGAGGGAAGCGAAACCCGCTTTCACCATCCGATACCGTAATTCCATCAAGGGACCCGGTACCGGATAGTACCAGGTATTCATCCGCATCATCGTGGAGGTACGGGTCGGGGCAGAACTCGATGATCCGGACGGCACCGCACTGGACAACGCACACCAAGAGGATGAGAGCGGCAATCGTCCGGCGCATAACAACACCGTTTATAAGTGCTGGTTTTATAACCTGACGATATCCATTTCCAGAATCCATTCAAGAGAGACGGTCGGCCTGATGCAATCTTTTAATGGTAATCAGGTCAGATAGTATAGGAACCGAGGGTGAGAGTATCCATGGAGAATAAAAAATGTACATCCTGCAACGCTCCGCTTGCAGAAGAGGGCGCAACAAAATTCGGGTGCCCGTCGTGTGGTTTTGAGATCAGACGGTGTTACCGGTGCAGGGAGCAGAGTATCCCCTATATCTGCCCGAAATGCGGATTCCGGGGACCGTAACATTATGGGCAGCGTCGCAGTCATAGCCCGGGTGATGCCGGAATCACCCGACGTCGACCTTGAAAAACTTAAAGTCGCGCTCAAACAGAAATTGCCCGGCATACAGGACATCAGGGAAGAACCGATCGGGTTTGGTTTAATAGCGCTGAAGCTTGCAGCGGTCATCAAAGATGCCGGTGGCGAGACCGATGCGATCGAACAGTCGCTTTCCGAAGTAGCCGGTGTCGAGCGGGCAGAGATTATTGAAGTTACCCTCATGTAAGGGAATTGTCCGACCCCCAACTTTTTTAACCGTTTTCAACTTTTAACCGGAGTCCTGCGCCATTGCAGAAAAGACCTGCTTGGTAATTGTCCGGATCTTTTCAACTGATTCCCGGAACGCGATGACTTCAGATTCATCGATTCTTATAGTCACCGGGAATACCCCGCTGCGGTTGACCCGTGCCGGCACACCGATGCAGATATCGCCGATATCATGCACCTCGCTTTTAATATAAGCCGAGACGGTCAGGATACGGTTCTCGTCACCGAGCACGGTCTTGACGAGTGAGGCGATCGCTTCACCCGGCCCGTAGACCGTTGATCCTTTGTTCCTGATGATAACCTCCCCGCTGCATTTGACGGAAGTGATGAACTCCTGTACCGGAAGGTGAGAGAACGCGGGCAGATTGGAGATCCTGATCCCCCCGATCGTTGTCGCCGACCAGAGCGGCACCATACTTTCGCCATGTTCACCGATGATGCGGGTATGCACTTCACTGACATGCACTTTGAAATACGAAGCAATAAGAGATTTCAGGCGCATCGAGTCCAGGTGCGTGCCCAGCCCGAACACATGGTTGGGTTTCATGCCGGAGAATTTGAGCGCGACGCAGGTCATCACGTCGACCGGGTTGGTCACGACAAGGATCTTTGATTCCGGTGCAACAACACCAATGGTCTGGGCAAGTTGTGCAATTATCCGGGCATTTCCCCGTGCAAGGTCGAGGCGGTCCTGTCCCGGTGTTCGCGGGGATCCGGCAGAAACAACGACAACATCCGAACCAGCCGCATCTTTTAAATTCGTCGTCCAGTTGATTTTTATGTCAGTCCCCCGTGCAGCAAATGAGTCAACAAAATCCTGGGTAATTCCCTTGAGCAGGGCATCCCGTCCTTCCCGCCCATACAGCAGGATCTCGTGCACATGCGGGATGATGGATATCGCGTGCGCTGCATAACTACCGACGTTGCCGGTTGCACCGACGATGGTTACTTTGGCCATGGTAATCGCAAATGGGGACGCGTTATCGGTCGACTGTACGTTTCTGCTTTCACCAGAACATCCATCCTCTGCCCCGTTACCCCATGGGCGCCGGATGTCTACGGTAAGTCTGCTCCCTTCCGGGCCTGAACCGGTCCCCGCAGCAACAGGTCGCCATTCCCTCCGGAATCTTGAACCCTGTCCATCGACCTCATGGGACGAGGTTTCATTGTCAGAACGCACCGGTTCCAGCAGGTCGTTGCAGCCTCGGTCAAACTTCGCCCCCGGCATACCGACGGTTTCAGGTTACAGGTGACGCCGAACCACCCGGGCTAGTCCCCATATACCTTTGTCAACCACGGGAAAAAAGGCTTTGTTCCTGATGAGCTCCGGCGCTTAAAGGTGAGGGTGATGCTGGATCACGGGAGTAAAACAATTTTATGGGATGAAAACCTCGCCACCCACCTTCGCCAGCCATTCTTTCTGGATCGCCCCGATCTTAGCCTGGTCATTTTTATCAAAAATATCGATCGCGGTAAGTGGTGTGCCAGCGGACAATACCCGGTACAATAACCGGAAGTCACCCTGGTACACTTCTATCACCTGTTCCCCCTCGGTTTCCGCAATTTTTACGGGTTCTTTTGCGACCGGGTGTTTCTGCATATCCTGGTACTGCTCGTAGATTTTTATTCTTTTGAGTTTTAAGCAGTCCCGGTTCACCTCGAGGTTAAATGCCGACCAGAATGCCCATGCATACCATGCGGCGTTCATGACCACATGGGGGACACCCATGCATGCAGCGGTCAGGCCAAGAGTCCCTGCACCGGAACAGGCATCGATAAAATTCGGGACCGGGGGCTTGCCGACGCGCTGCTCAACAGCACGGATCTTCAGGTCGTTGCCCCGGGGGAACTCGATGTGGATCAGGGACTGCTGTTTATACATCACCAGCGGGCCGGTCCACAAGAAAAAGACATCCGCCCTGACATCACAGCCTGCGAGAAGGTCATAGACTTTTGGGACCGAGTTGAGATCGGGGTCGGCGATGCCGGGCGTGAAATGGTCAGACTTCACCACACCGCGAAGCTCCGGAACGTCCCGGATCAAAATTTCCGCGGTCGGTTTTGTGATGCGGGGGGAGAGCAGGACAAGGGATTTTTCAGGAAGGAACGGGGGTCGGTCCATTGCATACCCCGGGTGGACGAGCGGTGTTCCCACGGCGATCAGCGGGTCTGTCTTTTTCAGGTCGCCCTGCTCCACCATGATGACATACATGTGCGCAAAGACGTCATCGATGAACCTTTTCCCGCAGGAGCAGGGCAGATTGTAGGAGAGCCCGGGAAGGGGGGCCCGTTTATCAAGGGCGCGGGCGTTGCACTCTGCACAGGGAAGAAAAATTGCCGGGAGCGAGGTGAGGATCTCCTTTGCAGACTTCACGCAGTCCATCTCGCACACGGGACACTTCATCATGCTTGCTTTTGTCCTGGGTCATTGAAAAGGTTACGAATTAAAATTAACAGGATGCCAAAAAACAAAATGGGCCCGATGCGATTCGAACGCATGACCGCCCGGTTATGAGCCGGGCGCTCTAACCGGACTGAGCTACGGGCCCATAAACGCCGCCAACAGGACTCGAACCTGTGACATGCTGGTTAACAGCCAGCCACTCTACCAACTGAGTTATGGCGGCAATTTTGCTGTGCTTTATATGATTCTTTTTAGGGCTTTTTAAAGGTAGCTATCGGTCTTTTGACGATATCAAAATTCAAGGCCGCAGATAGTTCAACGCAGTGAATACATGCTTAAGAATTCGTTTTTTTTGGGCTCTGGAGAAATCCCTGACCAACCTCCGGTATCAGCGTTCCATGCTGGATCGATTTTCCCCGGATATCACAAGAGGGGATGCAAAGGTGGCGGGGGCAATGTACATCGAAGATGTCCCAATGGACATCTTCTTTTGGTTTGCTCCTTTCCTCCCGGGAACGGCAAACATCCCCAAGAACGTTAAAAAGATGATTTCTCCAGGTACGTTTTTTTCATCTCGTTTAACAGACGGATGAGATCATCGAGATCGTCGTCGAGGTGCGTGAACATCTCGGCAGCCTGCGATGTCGCCACGGCACCGTCCGGTGATGCGCGGATGTACCCCATCTGTTCCAGTACATGCAGCGAATAGCGGATACGGTGGGAGGGGAGGGAAAGCAGCTCGGAAAGTTTCATGATCCCGATCGGCTGGTGGTCGACAACGGCGCGTGCCACCTCGATGTGCCGGCTTAAGAGTTCGATCTCATCTTTCATCTTTTTTAACATGGCAAATCTGTGGGGGGTTCTGCCGCATCACGAATTTTGTTCTTTATTACTTTTTTCTTTTCATCCTAGGGAATATTATCTGAGGTCTTGTCCACATTCCGGGCAGAATTTTTCATTATGAATTTTTTGATGGCATCGTGGACAAACCTTTTTTTCCCAGGGAATTTCTGTTCCGAGCGTAGATCTTTGGATTACTCCCTCATTTTGGATATCAGTTTGCGTTTTATCTCCGACTTGAACATTTCCTGTGACAGGGTAAATTATTTGAGGGCGTATTTCAATTTTTTCTGCGAATGCGGCTTCATTCTGTGGATTTCGCTTGAGTTCTTTTAATGCATCCCCTTTATTATTCAATGACAGCACATTTTTCGGATCCGGTTCGATTGCCTTGTCACAAGAGGCAAGTGCATCTGCATGCAGCCCGGGTTTATTTGGCGCACCTGCATGTTCTTCGAGCCACGCCCGGGTATCCCTGTACCTTTTTTTAAAGGTGATCGAGAGGTAAACAACCAGCACGATCATCACCAGTACCAGCGGGATACGGTACGGCTCGGGGGTAATGAACAATGCCATCACGGTCAGCGCAGCCAGCAGGATGACAGCATTGAGCTGGAGCGCCAGTTTATAGAATTTCAGTCGGAACAGCTCTTTATTCTCCGGATCCATTACTCATACGTCACCTCCATGATAAAAGTACTTGACGTTTCAGGGTTCATATCAGGTACAATGGATGCACTGGACCATGCGATTGTTCTGAGCGGTGCCGATGCCTACGTGGTGTACGCATCGTCTGATGATGCAGACATGAGATATCTTTCAGGTTTTACAACGAGTGATCCCTTCATCTTTTTTAAAAAACCCGGGCGGCGCGGGGTGATTATCATCTCCCAGATGGAACACGCCCGCGCAGTCCGGGAATCCACGGCAGCCGTAATGACACGGGCCCAGGCGGGTCTTGTTGAGATCCTGAAAACGGAGAAGGATCCATGGCGGGCGACGGCAAAAATGATCGCGGGGCAGGTGCAGGGCAGGATCCTCGTCCCACCACGGTTCCCTCTTGCGCTTGCCCGTGCGCTGCAGGATTCATCAGAGCTCGTGGTTGACCACAGCGCCCTTGCATCGATGCGTGCAGTAAAGACACGCCCGCAGATTGCAGCGATAAAAAATGTTCAGAGGGTGACGGAGTCTGCTCTCGATCTCGGGATATCCCTCATCAGGAAATCCACGGAGAGAAAAGGCATCCTCCTGTCGGGGGGAAAACCGCTTACCTCAGAGCGCGTAAAAGCTGCAATGCACACCTGCCTTATCGAACACGGGTGCATTGCAAAAGATTCCATCGTGTCCTGCGGTAATGATGCGGCGATCCCCCACTGCCTGGGGAGCGGTGCGCTGAAAGCGCACCAGCCCATCGTGCTTGATATTTTTCCCCGGCACGAACAGTCGGGCTATTTTTCCGATATGACCCGTACCGTATCAAAGGGCGAACCCGATGCAAAAGTAAGGGATATGCATGCGGTGATATGTGAAGCCCAGGCGCTTGCAATCGGGCAGGTGCGGGAGGGGGTATCCGGGTCCGCCATCCACCAGACGGTTGTAGATTTTTTCCGGGACCACGGGTATGGCAACACGACAACAGGGTTTGTACATAACCTCGGGCATGGGATCGGTCTTGAGGTGCATGAACCCCCTTCGCTCGGTCCCTCCGGCACCAGCCTTGTCGCTGGCAACGTCATTACCATCGAACCCGGGCTGTACTACCCGGGCGTTGGCGGTGTCCGCCTGGAAGATGTCGGGATTGTGACGAAAAAGGGCTTTTTACGGTTCACAAACTACCCCATGGATCTCGTGGTATGATGGACGACAGCACATTTGATAATTACCGCCAGGCAGGAGAGATCGCAGCCAAGATCCTCCGTGAAGGTGCAGCAGGCATCCGTGCCGGTGCTTCCTACTTAGAGGTCGTGGAATCGATCGAGTCGCGGGTTACCGGGGCAGGTGCAGGGCTCGCATTCCCGCTGAACCTTTCGTTGAACGAGGATGCCGCCCACGATACCGCATCGACCGGCGATGACCGGATCTTTTCCCATGGGGACGTGGTAAAACTTGACCTCGGCGTCCATATCGACGGTTATATTGCAGATACTGCGACCACAGTCGATCTCGGCTCCCATGCAAACCTTGTTGAGGCATCGTTCCAGGCGCTGGAGCATGCGATTGCAGCCGTGCGCCCCGGTGTGACTGCCGGGGAGATCGGGGCTGCGATCCAGTACGAAATCGAGAGCCGGGGGTACCGCCCCGTTTCCAACCTGACCGGGCACGGGCTCGACCGCTACGTCATTCACCGCCCGCCAACCATCCCCAATATCGGGATTGCCGGAGGGGTCAAGATTGAGGAGGGCATGGTCTTTGCGATCGAACCCTTCGCGAGCACCGGCAGCGGGCGCGTGAGTGAAAAATCCAGAAAAGAGATCTACCAGCAGATCTCCACAAAACCGGTGCGCACTCCCTCGGGCCGGTCAGTTATGGAGCGGATCCGGGACCGGCACGGGCTCCCGTTTGCACGGCGCTGGGTGCCGGACAAAAAAGCTGATATCGCCTTGTCCGGCCTCGTGAGAACCGGGCACCTTCATGTATATCCTGTACTTGCCGACATCCCGGGATCGCTTGTCTCCCAGCACGAGCATACCCTGGTTGTAACGGAAAACGGGTGCGTTGTCACCACACGGTGAGATAAGCTTATGCCATTTTGGAGATTATACTTATAGTTACAACCATGTCCGGAGATGCTGACACGTTACATGTGATGGAAATCGTCCTGACCGCCGATATCTTCAACCGGCACCCGGAACTCGATATCAATGACCTAACTCCTCTCTGCCGGGAAATTTTTACATCGGTGAGCGCACCGGGTATCAAGCGCCCGGTCTCGGTCAGCGAGGGAATGATCAAACGCTCACTGGGAATCGCCGATGCCCATGAAAAGCTGGGCCAGAACCCCTTTGTCAGCTTTGAGGAGTTTGGGCAGCGCCTGAAACTTACGGCGCTGGAACCCGGAGCTCTCTGGTTCCTCAAACAGGGTGGCAGGCCGCTGATCGAGAAGAACCCTGCGCTTGCGTTCTATTTCGAAAAGATCGATTCGGTCGGTGTCTCGTACGCAGCAGTCCGGGCAGCAAATCCCCCCTTTGAGGATACCAAGGGATTTCTCGATACCAAGATCTCAAAGCTTGTTGCAGAAGATGAGAAACTGCGCGCTGCACTTGACCTTGTGATCATCAACTCGCCTGACGAAGTGGAGCAGAAAATGGAAGACCTGGTCTGCACGCCCGACCAGACCCGCCTCATCGCAAAGATCCGGCACGCGATCGAGCACCAGGAATTCCTGCACCGGCACCGGATCTTTGAGATAGGCAAACTCCTCTTTGTCGGGCCCCCGGGGACCGGCAAGACATCGCTTGCCCTTGCGATGTCCCGCACCCTGCACATGCCCATCCTTGAAGTCCGGCTCTCGATGATCACCTCCCAGTATCTCGGGGAGACCTCGAAAAATATTGACCGCATCTTTGAGCTGGCAAAGAAACTCTCGCCATCGATCCTGTTTGTCGACGAATTCGATTTTGTGGCAAAGAGCCGGGTCGCCGATGACCATGGCGCCATGAAACGCGCAGTGAACTCGCTGTTAAAAAACATTGACAGGATCAGCCTCGTAAAAAACGGCGTGCTGCTGATCGCTGCCACCAATCACCCCCAGCTGCTTGACCTGGCGGCATGGCGGCGGTTTGATGAGGTGGTGGAGTTCTCCCTCCCCAACGAAGAGATGCGCAGGGAGATCTTAAAGAAAGTGACTGCATCCATCAACTGTTCCTGTGATTATTCGGAGCTTGCGGCACAGACCGATGGGTTCTCCGGTGCCGACCTTCGCCTGATGATAAAAGAGGCGATGCTCTCGGCGCTGATGGACCGCCGTGAGGCAATCGACCGCAGCGATATCGAGAGGGGCATCATCATGGTGAAGAACCGGGATGCGATCCAGCGCATGAACTGGCTGTAGCATGAAACTCACCCTGCTGGGCACCGGTGATGCGATCGGCACCCCGAAGATCGGGTGCTCCTGCCCCCAGTGTGCTCGCGCCGGCAAAACCGGTGTCATGCGCCTGCGGACTTCCCTGCTCCTCGAAAATGAGGGCGCACACATCCTTATCGACTCTTCCCCCGACCTCCGGCAGCAGCTCCTTCTCCACGGCTCTCCGAAAATCGATGCGGTTATCTGGACCCACGGGCACTACGATCATTTCATCGGGTTTGGTGAGTTCTACCGTGTGCAGGACGTGCCGCCGGTCTATGCAGCGCCGCCGGTGCTCTCCTATTGTGCCGAGCTATTCAGGTTCCTCCCGTTTGAAAAACACCCGGTAAATCCCTATGAAACGTTTCACCTTTCCGGGTGCGCCATCACCCCGTTTCTGGTAAAACACCCCCCTGCATACACCTGCGGCATGCTCATCGAATGCAACGGGGCACGGATCGGGTTCACCTCGGATACAAACCCGGATATCCCGGAAAAAAGCCTCGACCTGTTATACGACCTTGACCTCCTGCTCGTCGATGCCCTCGTCCCGTCGGATATCAGGGTCCACAAGCATATGAATTACCTTGATGCCTGTACCCTCGCGCAGAAACTCAAACCAAAGGAGTTCCGGTGCATCCATGCAAGCCACATGATCTCCTGGGACCTTCCCCACGTTGGCAGGGACCGTGAAACATTCGAATTCTAAAAAACCATTCCTTTTCAGGCTCTGGTGAAATCTCTATTCTCACAATATTTCCAGAGATCCACGATGAGCCGGTTTTCGATGGATATCGCAAGGGGGGATGCCACAGTGGCGGGGGCAATGTAAATCGAAGATGTCCTGATGGACATCTTCTCCAGTTTGCCTTCCCTGCGGGAACGGCAAACATCCCCAAGAACGTTATGAAGAATGATGATTTCTACAGAGCCCCTTCTCTCCTCTTTTCTTTTAAAAGACTCGCCCCCGGCGCCCATCCCCCGCTCACCCATACATTAATAGTTTTCAGCTCCCCAAACATAGGTGCATGATTGTAAAAGTACTCGAGCTGGAGAGCAACAAGGCCCGTCTCCTCGTTCAGGGCGAAGGACATACCTTCATGAACGCCCTCACCGATGAGATCCTCCGCGACCCTTCTGTGGACGTCGCAAAATACCTCATCGAATTCCAGTTCTCGGAACCGGAACTCCTCATCACCACCAAGGGTAAAAAAGACCCCCTCGTTGTCATAAAGGACGCATGCAAGCGGCTCTCCAAAAACTGCGATAAACTGGTTAAGGGTCTTGGAAAATAAACGGCATTTCCCTTCATTTCCCCTGGTCCGTTATCTCTTTTTTTAAAAAAATCATCAAAATTATGGATGACTGGCCTGATAACGACCATCAGGATATTTAAAAAAAAGTATTCACTTCAGGGCCTAAACCGCCCGTTCGGTAAAAACAATCGAACCGGAGACGCGGGTGATCTTGACTTTCACCTGCTGGCCGGGTTTTGCATTTGCCACGTAGATGATGTACCGCCCCATCTTCACGACCCCGTCCCCGCGACGGGAGAGCGACTGGATCTCCAGGTCGAGGATTGCACCCTCTTCAAGGTTCTTTTCCACCGGTTCGGTGCGTGCCTTGCGCTTCCTCACCGGCCGGTGACCTCCGCAGGCATCGCAGCGCAGGAGCTGCACCCGGTCATCCTTGACAAGTTTGGTATCCGGCCTGCCGCATTCGGAACAGATGACGTAATCATCAACATAATTCTTAATGATCGCTTTTATTAAGGAGATCTCGAACTTCCCGTTGAAAATGGCGCGGTTGCCGTCTATCTTTCCCGAAGTCCCGAGCTCACCTAACAGGAATTTCATGAGGTGGTCATGGTCGCGCCGGACCTTGTCTGCGATCTCCACAAAATTTTCAAGTACGGTTGTCTTGCCTTCGATGTACGCTTTGGCTTCGGGTACGACAAACCGTTCTGACGAGGTGCTCACCTCGGAAATATTGGTGTATGCCTTTTTTAAGAGGTTTTCATAGGGATCAGTCATCGTACATATAAGAGGGGGGATTCAAGCAAAAGGCTTTCCCAGTGTCGTGGAGGCCGCTCCGGCCGGTTACAGGAGCTATTTTGTAATTTTACGATCCATCACTGATCATGGATTCTTTTATCCACCGGATAGAAGTTCACTATAAATCTGATCCACGATTGCAGTCCAGGTCCGACCGGATCCGCTCCCTGGGGTTTCCCCTCAGCGAACTGCACCTCATCGATATCTATACCATTGCGACGGGCTCGCGGGATTTTTCAAAGGACGAGCTCGCACAAATCGGCGCACAACTTATCAACCCCGTCGTCCAGGAATATACCATCGATACGGCGACAACGGCAGATTTCGATTACGCGATCGAAGTCGGGTTTCTCCCGGGGGTCACCGACAATGTCGGCACGACGGCAAAACAGACCATCGAGGACTTTTTCTCGTTCCGGTTTTTGGACGGGGAATCGGTCACCAGCTCGCAGCTCTTCTTTGTACGCGGGGCCCTGTCGCCGGATTCGGTGCAGGAACTCGCGTCGACACTGGCAAATCCTCTCGTAAACCGGGTCCATATCAGGACACGCAGGGAGTACGGCAGCCGGGGCATGGACCCCGTCGTGCCATCGGTCCACCTCAACGAGATCCCGACAGCAGAGACCGTTGATCTCGATTTGGACGACGCGAACCTTGCGAGGCTGGGAAAAGAGGGGATACCGGATGCGGCAACCGGGCAGCGGAGAGGTCCGCTTGCCCTTGACCTTGCCCAGCTCCACACAATCCGCAACTATTTTAAAAAGAAAGGCAGGAAACCGACGGACGTGGAACTCGAGTCCCTCGCCCAGACCTGGAGCGAGCACTGCAAGCACACGATCTTTGCGTCGGCAATGGACGACGATATCCCCCAAGGCCTCTACAAATCCTGCATCCAGGCAGCCACCAATAAGATCCGCAAAGAGAAAGGGAAGAAGGATATCTGCGTCTCGGTCTTTTCGGATAACTCCGGCGCGATCATCTTCGATGAGACGTACCTGGTGACGCACAAGGTCGAGACCCATAACTCGCCGTCGGCCCTCGACCCCTTCGGCGGTGCCCTGACCGGCATTGTCGGGGTGAACCGGGACACGATCGGGTTTGGCCTCGGGGCAAAGCCATGCCTTAACTATTACGGGTACTGCGTCGGGGATCCCGATACCGATCCGAAATTATTCCGGGGGAAAAACAGATTGAACCCCATCCTCTCCCCCCGGCAGATCCTCGACGGCGTGGTCCGCGGGGTGGGCGTCGGCGGCAACTGCTCGGGCATCGCAACCCCGCAGGGCTGGTGCTGTTTCCATGACCGGTACACCGGCAAACCCCTCGTGTTCGCCGGGACAGTCGGCGTGATGCCCCGGGAACACAAAGGACGGAAACTCTCCGAGAAGCGGGCGAAAGCCGGCGACCTCATCGTCATGGTGGGAGGCCGGGTGGGAAAGGACGGGATCCACGGCGCCACGTTCTCCTCGGAGCCACTTGACCCGGCAAGCCCGGTCACTGCCGTCCAGATCGGGGACCCGATCACCCAGAAGAAACTCTCCGATGTGATCGTCAAGGAAGCCCGCGACCCCGGGCTGTACCGCAGCATCACGGACAACGGGGCCGGCGGCCTCTCCTGCTCCGTTGCAGAGATGGCAAAGGAGTGCAACGGCTGCCATGTCGCCCTTGACAAAGTCCCGTTGAAATATCCCGGCATGGCGCCGTGGGAGATCTGGATTTCCGAATCCCAGGAGCGCATGACGCTTGCGATCCCCAAAGAGAACCTGAACGCGTTCCTGGACCTGGTGCAGAGGCGGGAGGTCGAGGCAACGGTGATCGGCACCTTCACGGATACCGGGAAGTGTGTTGTTGAGTGCCATGGCGATGTCGTGATGGACGTGGACCTGGATTTCCTTCATGACGGCCTGCCGAAAAAACATCTGAAGACCACCTTCACACAAAAAACCTATCCGGAACCGGATCCTGCCTGCCCGGCCCGGCTTGATGAGACCCTGCTCTCCCTGCTGCAGCGGAAGAACATCTGCTCAAAGGAGTTCATCTCCATCCAGTACGACCATACCGTGCAGGGCGGCCATGTGCTCGGGCCGGTGCAGGGTAAAGGGCGGGTGCAGGCGGCAGCTTCCCTGACCAAAGTCGTGCCGGGTTCGAAAAAGGGGGTCGGGTTATCGCAGGGCCTGTTCCCTTCGTATTCGGAGATTGACCCCTACCGCATGGCGGCTGCAGGGATCGACACGGCCATCCGGGGACTGATCGCGATCGGCATACCGCTGGACCAGATTGCGCTTCTCGATAATTTCTGCTGGTGCTCGTCCGATAACCCTGAACGGCTCGGGCAGCTGAAACGGGCCGCACAGGGATGCTATGATGTTGCCACCGCGTTTGGCACCCCGTTCATCTCCGGGAAAGACAGTATGTTCAACGATTTCTCCGGGTTCGATGCCAAGAGCAACCCGGTGAAGATCTCCGTGCCCCCGACGCTCCTCATCTCCTCGATCGGCATTCACCCCGATGTGATCAGTGCCGTATCCATGGATGCCAAGTTCGAAGGCGACCTCATCTACGTCATCGGGGAGACATCGGAAGAACTGGGCGGGTCTGAATATTTCGCGAGCCTGGGTAGCACCGGAAATACGGTCCCTGCACTGGATGCCGGAAAAGCGAAAGCACGGTACCGGCGGCTGACCGATGCGATCGGGAAGGAGCTCGTAGCTTCTGCACACCCGGTCAGCCACGGGGGCCTCGCCGTCGCTCTTGCGAAGGTCGCGATCGCAGGCCGGATCGGCATGGACATCACCATTCCTTCCGGCATGCGGCCGGATTACTATCTTTTCTCCGAATCGCTCTCCCGGTTCGTTGTCACGGTTTCCCCGGCGAACCAGAAAGCCTTTGAGAAGATCGCCAGCACGGATGCCGTGCTGCTGGGACAGTTGAGCGGCAGGTCTTTGCGGGTTGCCGCACAAAAAAATCTTATCGACATCCCGGTGGACGATCTGGAGAACGCCTATAAATTACCATTCCGGGGGTACTGACCATGGCAGGGGGAAACGGGAGGGAAAAGAAGAAACCGCAGCGACAGGCAACAGAGAGGGCTCCGGACGCTCCGGTACAGGTAGGTGCAAAGGCCCTCATCATGAGCGGCTACGGGATCAACTCCGAGATGGAGACGCAGGAAGCGCTCGCCCGGGCCGGCATGGGGTCGGACATCGTCCACAGCAACGATTTGATCGCGGGAAGAAAAACGCTCTCCGGTTACCGGCTGCTGGTCTTCCCCGGCGGTTTTTCGTATGGCGACGATACCGGCGCCGGTAACGCGTACGCAAACCGGGTGCGGAACAACCTGTGGGGCGACCTTGAGAAATTTTTAGACGGCGATAACCTCGTGCTGGGGATCTGCAACGGGTTCCAGATCCTCGCAAACCTCGGTCTTGTGCCGGCGTTTGACAAAAAATATACCCGCGAGATCGCCCTGATGCCCAACCGGAAAGGGGTGCTGGAATGCCGGTTTGTTACCATCAAACCCGCAGCCGACAACCTCTGGACAAGGGGCATCGAACGCATCTCCTGCCCCGTCTCCCATGGCGAGGGGAATTTTTACTGTTCACCTGATACCCTGCAGCGGTTGAAGGACCAGAAGATGATCACGTTCCGGTACTGCCGGGACGATATGAGCCCTGCAGACGGGGAGTACCCGCACAACCCCAACGGTTCGGTAGAAGACATCGCCGGCATCACGTCCGAAGACGGGAAAGTGTTGGGCCTGATGCCGCACCCGGAGCGGGCCATGGAGTTTGTCAACCTGTATGACTGGCCGTACCAGAAAGAGATGATGAAACGCAAAGGCATAGAACCGCCGCAGGAATCCTTAAACATGCAGTTTTTCAAAAATATTACACGATATTTCCAGTAGGGTAAACTACCATTTTAACACCCTAATCATCACAGCCTTTTCGACGTATTCAATAAACGAAACGCTGTTCCTGAAAAAACGTAAAGGAAAAGTGAATGCAGATATCGTGTAATTTTTTACCGTTGAATGTCAACCTCCTGTCCGTCTATCGCAACCGGGGGATGCCCCAGCGGCGGGGGCGGAGGCCCAGCCGAAGCCCCCAAGAGCGACTATAGACTGCTGATTCAATCATAGATCCAGAAAAATTTTGGTGCAAAGTGAGCACGTTACCCTTCCCGTAATGGGAAAGGTCCGGGTACCACCCGTTCCCCTCTTCACTCGTCCGGTTCGCCCCGGACAGGCGCGGGATTCTTCCCCGGCCGTACGCCAGAAAAATACGCCGGACGGTTCTTATTCTGTCATCGAGGCATTGACCCTGACGATCAGCTCATTGAGCCGTTTCCCATCCGACAGATCGTTTTTGGTGAAGATGTAGACCCCGATGACCTTTACGCCCTTTGCCTCGAGCGCCTTCTTCATGATATCGAGGGTCTCGCCCGGTTTGCCCCCGCACGTCGCAAAGATGATCGCTTTTTTCCCCTCACACCCTTGTAACGCGGCGATTGCGGCATTGGTGGCAGGCGTCGGTTTCCCGGCCCATACCGGGGTGCCAAGGACAACCATGTCATATCCGGCAACATCGATCTTTTTCTGCTCGATGGGGTCCTGCCTGCCCTTCATCGCGCGGTACCCGCCCAGCACATACACCGTAAGTGCATTGTATTTCTTCTGGGGCATCACTTCGATCAGGTCACCCCCGCAGGCAACTTTCACCTTCTTCGCTATGCGGCGGGTGGTGCCGGAGTGCGAGTGATAGAGGATACATCGGGACATACCTGAGATATCAGCATTGCCAGAGAAAAAAGGTTGGCGGAAGGAAGTCTGGCAGGAAACGGGGCAGCTTCACCTGTACATCGAAGGTACCCTGCCTTCCCTGCGCTCAGGCGCGGGTAGCGGCACTGACCATGGTGAGGATCTCTTTTGTTTTTTTCTCGTTCTCAATCTCTTTTTTGTGGATCGTCATGGTGCCGCGGACCTGCATCGTGCGCCCTTCACACCACGTTGTGAACGTTTCTTCTGATGACCCCGGCATACCGCCATGGCAGAAAAATCCGATGACCGGTTTTCCCTCGCAGCCTTTCAGGGCCAGTATGGCTGCATGGATGACCGGCGTCGGTTTGAATGCCCATACGGGGGACCCCAGGACAATGAGGTCATACCCCGAGACATCGATGGATGCCGGTTCAATGGGGGTCGTCTCTTCACCCTGCGCTTTTTTGCACCGGCTCATAAAGCGCGTGAGGGGGACATAATATGCACGGTCATACACCTCGATAAGGCGCACATCGGTGCAGGCCGATGCGAGGTGCTGCGCCACGTGCCGTGTCGTGCCGGTTTCAGAGTGGTAGATGATGCAAATCTTCATCCAGATACTATGGGAATGTTCAATAAAAAAAGGGCTCTGGTGAGATCCCTGATCTTACATCATTACCAGAGATCCATGATGAACCGGTTTTCGACGGATATCGCAAGGGGGGCTGCCCCACGGGCAAAAAAGGAAGAGAGAAGATTATCTTTTCCGCTTGACGGCTTTCATGGCCGGTTTTTTTGCTGTATTGCCCGCGGGGGCTTTCTTTGGTGCCGTCTTTGCGGCAGGCTCCTTCTTGAACTGGGGCATCATCGCACGGACTTCGCGCCCGACATCCTCGATGAGGTGCTCCTCGTCTGCTTTGGTGAGCGCATTAAAGACCGGGCGGTTTGCCATGTTCTCAAGCATCCATTCCCGTGCGAATTTCCCGGTCTGGATATCCTCGAGGATCTTCTGCATCGCGAGATATGTTTCCGGACCAATGACCTTTGGACCCCGGGTGAGATCGCCATATTGCGCCGTGTTGCTGATGTATTTGCGCATGTTCGTGAGCCCGCCCTCATAGATCAGGTCAACGATCAGCTTGAGTTCATGGAGCACTTCGAGATAAGCCATCTCCGGTGAATACCCGGCGTTGACGAGCGTCTCGAACCCTGCCTTTACGAGCGCGGTCGTCCCCCCGCAGAGGACTGCCTGCTCCCCGAAAAGATCGGTCTCGGTCTCCTCGCGGAAGGTTGTCTCCAGCACGACCGCCCGTGTCGCACCGATCGCCTTTGCGTACGCGAGCGCGATCCTGTGGGCATTCCCGGTATAGTCCTGGTGGATGGCGATAAGTGCGGGGACGCCTTTCCCGTCCTCGTACTGCCGGCGCACCATCGCGCCCGGGCCTTTGGGCGCGACCATGATCACGTCAACGGTCGGGGGAGGGACGATCTGCCCGAAGTGGATATTGAACCCGTGCGAGAACATCAGGCATTTTTTGTCCGAGAGGTTCGGCTGGATCTCCGAGCGGTAGATTGCTCCCTGGTGCTCATCGGGCAAAAGGACCTGGATGATGTCGGATTTTTTCACGGCTTCCGCGACGGACAGCACCTTCATGCCGTCCCTGGTTGCCGCGTCCCAGCTCTTCCCCTTGCGGAGCCCGATGACCACATCGAGCCCGGAGTCCCTGAGGTTCAGGGACTGCCCCCGCCCCTGCGAACCATACCCGATCACGGCAATTTTTTTGCCTTTCAGCGCACCGATGTCGGCATCGGTCTCATAATATTTTTTTACCATAGCACTTCCCTATGATATCAGCAACAAAGCACATAAATATTATATGAATAAGACTCAAGAGCACACGATCACACGAGCACGTGGTGAACAACCACCAGGATGCGATCACCTATTCCCCCCACACGCACCCAAGAGAAGCCCGAGAATTCGTTTGCCCGCGAACTCCCCGATATCCAGGCAACATCACCCGACGTCCGGATAAACCTGACCCGGGTCGGGGTAAAAAACGTCAAGAAGCTTGTCGAAGTTGCACGGCACGAGAAACGCCCGGTTATTTTTATCTCCACCTTTGATGTCTTTGTCGACCTGCCCGGGTCCTTAAAAGGGGCAAACCTGTCCCGGAACTTTGAGGTCATCGATGAAGTGCTCCAGCAGGCTATCGATGGTGATGTAGGCGAGATCGAGAACCTCTGCAGCGCCGTTGCGCGCAAACTTCTCGACCGTCACGAGTATGCCGACCGCACCGAGGTATTTATGCGCAGCGAATTTATGGTCAAGCGCGAGACGCCGGTCAGTCACAGCACCTGTCATGAGGTGGTGAAGGTGCACGCACGGGCAGTCGCCCGCAGGACATTCCGTGCACCCATCGTGAGAAAGAGCATCGGTGCGGAAGTCACCGGCATGACCGCCTGCCCGTGCGCCCAGAATATCATGAAGGAGCGGGCGATGCACGTCTTCCACACGCTCGGTGTCAGCGAAGAGGTGGTCAACGGGTTCTTTGCAGAAGTCCCCATGGCGACGCACAACCAGCGGGGGCGGGGGTTCCTCTGCATCGAGACCGATGACGACCAGCACGTGGACCTGGAAAAGATCATCGGGATCGTAAAAGATTCCATGAGTTCGGGGATCTACGAGCTCCTCAAACGTGGCGACGAGAGCCATGTGGTGCTTGCCGCGCATAAAAATCCCCGGTTTGTTGAGGACTGTGTCCGTGAAATGGCAAAGAAGGTGCTGGCCGAATTCGAGTATCTTTCCGGCGATTCGATGGTCACCATCAAGCAGACCAACGAAGAGAGCATCCACCAGCATGATGCCTATGCAGAGCGGCGGGCGACTATTGCTGAGCTCGTGGATGAACTCAATGGTGATCGGCTGCACGGGTCGTAAGATAACCGGTGATGGTTGGGGACAGATCAGGGTTAATAATTATATTTTAATTTTTTGTGATGCTGAATATTTTTATTAATAGATCAATCCGGAGATAAAACCGACAACCCTTTTCTTTTGAAATATTC
>JAPKXV010000165.1 GCA_026394635.1 Methanoregula sp.
AAAACCGGTTCATCATGGATCTCTGGTAATGATGTGAGAGCAGGGATTTCGCCAGAGCCGTCACTTCACCTTTGCCCAGACATAGGCAAACCGCTGGAACGCGGTAAGATGCCCGAGTATCCCGAATATCAAAAGCATCCACCCGAGCCATGCGAGCCCGCCGAATCCGGCAGGAAAGAACAGGTCGATGATGCCCACAATGATGATCATCACAAGCCGGTCTGCACGGCCGAGCAGCCCACCGTAGTACCGCCCCACACCCACCGCCTGCGCCTGCGTACCGAGGTACGATGCCATGAGCACCCCCGTGAGTGCAAATACGCCGATCTGCCACGCTACCAGTCCCCCCGCAAAGATGCCCGTGATGATGAAGATGTCAGCGTACCGGTCAACCGCATGGTCGAGGAAATCTCCCCGCATGCTCTGGATCTTCATCTCCCGTGCCACAGCCCCGTCCATCGCATCGCAGAATGCATTGAGGGCGACTGCAACAATTGCCCAGAACTCAATTCTCTGGTAAAAGAGGAGCCCGGCAGCAGCCGATGCGAAGAGAGCGGCGATGGTGAAAAAGTTCGGCGTCAGCCTGCACCGGATTGCGATCGAGACCAGGGGGTCGAAATAGACTTTCGCAGAGGACCGGTACTGGTCAAGGGTCATAGTCCCGCCTCCACGAAAGAAGACCAGTCGATCGTGCCAAACGCCGCCGGGATCTCATCGTTTGCGAACCGTTCAATCCGGGTGGCGCAATACGCCGGGTCGTTATCGGTGGTGTCGATTTCAAGGATATGGGAGGGGTCGTGCATCTCCACTGTCTCGATCAGGCAGACGTCAAGCGCCTCTGCTTCTGCGTTCTCCCGGACCTTCTCTATCCGGTATTTTCGTTTCATGAGCCTCTTCTTCAGCTCGTCGGGGCGGCACCGGAGCACGACTATGCGGTCGCAGGACAGGAGATGTGCAAAGTGCCCCTCAACAAAACCGTTCACCGGCACAAACTCATGTGCCCACCGTACGGTATCGATCTCCTTCGTATCCCGGTCCTCGTCTTTCCCGGTGATATAGGGGTTCACCGTATCATTGATATGGACAACGGTATGCCCGCGGCGGGCAAGCTCGTCTGCCACCATGGATTTTCCGGTACCGGGTGTCCCGGTGATACCGCACATCATAGCCCGTTGATCGCTTGTATGAAGAGTTCGTTCTCCCAGTCCTCTCCGATGCTCACCCTGATGTAGTGATCGGGAAGCCCGGCAAAACTCCTGCACGAGCGGACAATCACGCCCTGCCGGGCAAGTTTCTCCACCATCTGGTCTCCCGTGTTGGGTGAGACATCCACCATGACAAAATTTGCATCGGATGGCAGGACCGGGTACTTCACTTCATCAGAATACCGCTTTCTCCAGCGCTTCACCTGCGCGATATAACGCATTGCGTGCTCCCTGTCCAAAAGAGCATGTGCAGCTGCAGCGGCAGACACGGAATTGACCGTGAACGGGGTACCGGCACGCTGGTAATACGACTGCAGCCATTCCGGGACAAATGCATACCCGATGCGCAGCCCGGCAAGTGAGTGCACCTTGGAAAATGTCCGCCCGAGGATCAGGTTATCAGACTTTTTCAGGAGAGGGAGATAGTCAACATCCGAGAACTCCACGTATGCATTGTCAAGGAACAGGACACCCCCGATTCCTTCAAGCACCTCCCGGACAACCTCGACCGGTGTCGCATTGCCCGTGGGATTGTTCGGGGAGCACAGTATCGTGACCTTTGCCTTTTTGCCGGCGCGGGTGAGGTTCTCTGCATTAACGGAAAAGTCCTTTTCCCGGGGGACGCTCGCAACCTTTGCTCCCTGGGCGGCTGCCGCAAGATGGTAAAAAGAGAAGGTTGGTGTGGCAATTGCCACGGTCTCACCGGGTTCAACAAGCGTCCGGATGAGCGTTTCGATAACCCCGTCCATGCCGACACCGGTGACAAAGGAGTGATCCCCGTGATATGCCACAAGCGCACGGGTCAGGACATCCACACGTTCATCGGGATACCGGTTCGCCTGCCGGAGCACCTTTTCCGCTGCCGTTATTGCCGGGGAGGACGGGGGAGATGGATTCTCATTGCTTGCAAGCCGTGCGATGCGGGAGATGTTGTACTCCCGTGCGATCTCTTCTGCCTTTTTCGCAAATACGTAACCGCCCTGTTTATAGCATGACCTGACCAAGTGCTCCATCGATCACCCCGACCACACGGTCAATCTCCGCATCAGAAATTACAAGAGGAGGAACCAGCCGGAGGTTCCCATCCGCCGCACAGTTGACAAGGACTCCCTGCTCTGCACACCTCTTCTGGATTTCAGCACACTTATCCCCTGTGGTAACTCCGATCATCAGCCCGCGGACACGGGGATGATACGGTGCGAGCCCTTTGTTGAACTTCTCCCCTTTCCGGCTTACATCGGGCAGGATCTTCCCGATCACCCCGATCGTCGCAAGCGCTGCCGCACATGCCAGCGGCCCGCCGGCAAATGTGCTGCCATGCTCGCTCTTGGCAAACTCGAGTCCCTCGCGGGCGAGGAGCGCTCCCATGGGAAAACCGCTTGCGATCCCTTTTGCAAGCGTGACGATATCCGGCCGTACCTCATGAGGGCTCCCGTGCGGTCGCACACCTCGCGGATCCCTTCAAGGAAACTGTCGGGAGGGATGATGACCCCCGCCTCGCCCTGGATCGGTTCGACGATGACCCCTGCAGTATCATCATCGACTGCTTTTTTCACCGCTTCAAGGTCGCCATACTCTGCAAAGGTGCACGGAATGCCAAGCGGTTCGAACGGTTCGCGGATCGAGGGCTTGTGGGTCACCGCAAGCGAGCCGATCGTCCGCCCGTGGAACCCATGGGTGAATGCAACGAACTTCTTTTTCTTTGTCCGGACCCGGGCAAGCTTCAGGGCACCATCAATTGCTTCTGCCCCCGAGTTTGAGAAGAATGCCTTGTGCATCCCGGTGATCTCCACCAGTTTCTTTGCAAGGACTCCCTGGTGGGGCACATAATAGAGGTTTGAGCAGTGGATAAGCTCATGCGCCTGGTCGCAGATTGCCTTGACCACCGCCGGGTGGCAGTGGCCGGTGCTGCAGACTGCAATGCCAGCTACGCAGTCAATGTACTCCTTTCCGTCCGCGTCCCAAACTTTCGAACCCCGGCCCTTCACAAGCGCCATGTCACGGGAGAAGGCGGGCATAAAGTAGCGCTCATCAAGGTCTTTGAACATTTTTGTGTTGTGCATGTCAACCACGTTTTTTCTAAGATAGGGGTGGTAATTTTTTTTCCTTGAGTTATTCATATTCGATCGTTGCCGGAGGTTTTGCGGTGATATCGTACACCACCCGTGCGACACTCGGGATCTCCGCGGTGATCCTCGAACCGATCCTCAATAGGTGCGGAAACGGGATCTCAAGGGGGTCGGCGGTCATGCCATCCCGGGAATTAACTGCACGGACAGCAACAATCCACCCGTGGATCCGGTTGTCCCCTTTCACCCCGGTGCCCAGCCCGAGAAGTGCGGCAAAGCACTGCCAGGGCCGGTACTGTTCCACCAGCTCGCTCTCAACGATCCAGTTTGCTTCGCGGATCACTGCGACTTTTTCTAATGTGATCTCGCCCAGCACGCGGACGGCAAGCCCGGGACCCGGAAACGGCATCCGGTGCTGGATCTCCCCCGGCAGCCCAAGGGCTCCGGCAACCTCCCGCACCTCATCCTTGTAGAGATCCCGGATCGGTTCGATAACCTTGGTAAATTCCATATGGAGCGGCATGCCACCGACATTATGATGGCTTTTTATCCCACCCTCACTCTCGATCCGGTCGGGATAGATGGTACCCTGCAACAGGCATCGTGCCCCCTGCTTTTTTGCTTCCCGCTCAAAGACCCGGATGAACCGCTCACCGATTGCTTTTCGCTTTGCCTCGGGATCGGTGATGCCTTTGAGCGCTGCAAGGAACTCATCACCGGCGTCCACGATCTGGAGGTGAATAGTGCCAAAGATCGTCCTGATACGGTCGGTTTCCCCCTTGCGCATCAGGCCGGTGTCGATATAGATGGGGATAAGCCGGTCGCCGATAGCCAGGGCAGCAAGAGCGGCGCAGACCGAGCTGTCAACACCCCCTGACAGGGCCAGAACAACCCTGTCATTGCCCGCTGCAGTCCTGATCTCCTCGATCGCCTGCAGGATGAATTTTTCCGTATTGACCATGGTATCCCAACCGCTATTTCGTCCGCTTGTTTGCCCTGCATGCTTCAACAAACCCTAAATACGGGGGAGACGGGTGTGTCGGGCGGGACTTAAAC
>JAPKXV010000441.1 GCA_026394635.1 Methanoregula sp.
GGTCGCTGCAATCATCGTAAAATAGATTGCAGAAATTCCCATCGCAAACCACACACCACGGCGGGGATAGTAGAAAGATGTGAGGATTATGGGAAGATACAGGAGGTGGGAAAGGACAATGGTGATCCCGATGAGCAGCCCGTACAGGTTGAGGGCGAGGGCGAACAATGCTGTCCCGGATACGAGAAGAAGGGGGGTGCGGGGATCGGCTCGGAACCGGTCGATCAACATGGCAACCATAAAACACCCTGTAAAAATTTCAACTGCCTGTTCGTTGAAAGGATCATAGATCACCGGCCATTATATAGTATCGCCACTGCGGCGCAGAAAACCAAAAATAATGCCAGGAATACATAAAGCTTAAAATCTGGCTCTGTAGAAATCATCGTTTTCATAACGTTCTTGGGGGCTTCGCCCCCGCCACTACGGCAGCCCCCCTTGGGATATCCGTCGAAAACCGGTTCATCATGGATCTCTGGTAATGGGGTGAGAACAGGGATTTCTACAGTGCCTAAAATCCATAAAAAAACGTGACCCTCCCGGGAGGCAGGTGAGACAGAGAAAAATGAGGGGATGAAATGCGTTACAACGCGTTAACAAGCGACCTTCGGGTCACCATACCAATCAACCTGCCTTTTTCTGCAACCGGTATCGAGCTGATATTTTTCTTTAGCATCATATCGACGATATCAGTAACCTTTGCCGTGCGATCGGTGGAGATGATCGGGGAGCTCATGATATCTTTTACGAGCAGGTTGCGGATCCGGTGGTCCTGGTGTTTTCCGGTAACTGCTTCGCGGAATTTGCGCATTGCGATTGCTACATCTGTCTCGGTGACGATTCCCGTCATTTTGCCGTTCTCGGTCACCACAAAACGGGTGATATTGTCATCCATCATGTGGCGGCGGAGGTGGACCACCCGCTCATCTGCTTCAATGGTGACCGCATCCTCCATCACCCCGTCGGCAGTACCATCCGGCTTCACTTTCCTGAGCAGGTCGCCGGCACCCACCTGGCCGATGAGTTTGTGGTCGCTGTCATACACCACCACCAGCTTGTAGCGCTGGAGCAGCGGCACAAGGACGTTGATGCTTTGATCAGGGTAGATGCTCGTGAAGTCCTCGTCTACAACGCTTGCGACGTGAAGTGCCGAGGGGGTGAGATTGGAGTTTTGTTTGCTCCCCAGCTTCTCGGCAATGGCCTGACGGGAGACGGTGCCGGCAACGCTTGTATTGTGCAACGCGATCAGCGGGTCAATGCCCTCGTCAAGCATCCTGTCGAGCGCTTCGGTTACTTTCGCGGATTTTGCAATTGTCACTGGTTTTGCCATTACATCTTTAATGAACAGTTCTCTTGTCATTTCGCCACTTCCCTGATAATATCATCGCGTTTTATAATGCCTGCAATGTCGCTTTTTTCTACGACCACAAGGCTGTTGATCTCATATCTGTTCATGGTTGAGACGGCCCGGTTTACCGGAGTGTCGGGAGGTGTGGTGATGACCGGTGAGGTCATAATGTCCTCCGCAATAACGGGGGCAAGGAACAGCATGCCTCCGCCCATGATACCCCGGGGTTGTTTTCTTCTCCGGACCGTTACGCCCCGCTCCACAACACCGGCAATCTTCTGCCCGTTGTCAAAGAATGCCAGATTGGTTTCGGTGATAATCCCTGCAATGGACTCGTCGTTGTTGGTGACCACCACCTTGTCATTGCGTTCGCTCATCACATCAATGACATGGTCAAGCGAATGGTACAGGCTCACGGTCGCAACATCTTCCATCATGTCTGCGACAGGGCAGGTGAGGTTTTTAATCAGTGCAGACTTCATCAGGTCTGACTTGGTCACGATACCAGTCACCGCATTCCCGTCCAACACGGGCACATCGGGCGCCGGCGCCATGCGGGCTCGCTCTGCCGGAGCCGGTAGGCAAGGTCCTTTTTGGTGATAATTCCCGACAGCACCTCCCCTTCCATGACCAGCAACCGGGAGATATGGTGCCTGACCATCAGGTTACGGGCGTGTGCCATGGTTTCTGACGGGCTTATCACCATGACCGGTGCGGACATTACATCTGAAGCTTTCATCTCTCTTGCCCCTTTGCAAAAGCCCGCACAAGGTCAAACTCGGTGACAAGCCCGATGAGGCGCGTGTCCTCGATAACAGGAAGGGCTCCGATATTCTTTTCCAGCATCTCCCGGGCTGCTTCATTTATACTTTTATCCGGAGTCGTGGTGAAGAGGTCCCCAGCGATCAGCGTCCGGACGGGCAGACCCATCACCTCCCCGACATCACCGGTCAGGAGCCGGGTGAATACTTCACAGCTGCCGAGATACCGCATAATATCGGTGGCGGTGAGGATGCCGTACAGGACGTCGTCACTCACGACAGGGAGCCGCCGGAACCGGTGTTTTGTCATCTCACGGGTTGCTTCCCCGATCGGGCAGTCCGGCCGGGTTACCCGGAGAGAGCCGGTCATGACTTCCTCCACGGTAAGCCTGCTCTTTTCTGCCGCGAGCACCCGCATGACATCCCGCTCGGTCACGATACCTGCAAGAACACCTCCCTTATCTACGATCGGGATTCCCCCGATTTTTTTATGCACAATGATCTCTGTCGCATCTGCAATCCGTGCAGTGCCGGGGAGTGTTTCGAGCTTCGGGGTCATAATCGCCCGTACACTCTCGTTCACCGCAGAGATCAGGTTACCCCCGTGTTTCACCTGCACGAGCCGGTACTTATCCCCGCCACCCATGAGGTTGATGATATCCCCCGATGTGATAATTCCCCGCAGTTTTTTTGTCCCTGCGTCAGTCACGGGGAGCCGCCGGAACCCGCATTCCGTCATCGTCTCCACGGCCCCCATGATCGTAGTGGTTGGGGGTACCGATACCACGTCCCGGGTAGCGATCGCCATGATCTCGCCTTCCTGCACCACAATATGGGACCCGAACTCGACGGGGGCCCGGTCAAATTTACCGTGCATCTTGAGCAGTTTATCCCCCTGTTTGATACCGGGGTCATGTTTCTCCATCTGATCACTCCTCCCCGAACATAACTTCCCGTTGTATTTTTTAAGATAGTGGAGTTCTTCTTTCTGGTGATATTCCTATTTTTTTAAGATGTGAGGACCAGCCACGGGTGAACCGGATTCACCGGATTCCGGCAAGGACATCGTGCCGGTCGACGATGCCCACGACAGCCCCCCCGTCGATGACCGGCAGGCAGCTCACGTCATGCTGTACGAGCAGCCGGGCAGCGGTGCTGATCATGTCATCGGGTTTGAGGGCGATAACCTCCCGGGTCATGATCTCCCCTACGGGTGTGTGCTCCGCGTGGGCGCGGGCGGTTCTCGTCCGGCCACCCCTTATGAGGTCGCGACGGGATACGATCCCGACCAGTTTTTTCTTCCTCACCACGGGAAATGCGGAGAACCCGCTCTGCACGATCAGGGTATAGATGTGCTGGATGGGGCTGGTTTCATCCGCAGTCACCACGTTTCCGGACATGTGGTCAAGAACGCTGCCACAAAGCTCGTGGCGTGAGATGATGACCGGGAAGAGGTCGGAGAGCAGAACGCCTCCGGTAACATGCCTCTGCCCGTCCACCACCGCTGCACTGTCGGTGTGGAATTTTTTTATCTCCCGTGCCACCTGCTCAATCTGGTCTGCTGCATGCACTTCCGCTGCATCTTTTACAAATCCTTCAACGGTGACGTTTGACCGTGTCGCGGTCACACGAAGGCCGTCCGTGATATCGAAGTAGCCGAGCAGTTTTTTTGCATCGTCCACGACATATACTTCACGGAACCGGTCGTCACGCAGGATCTGCCGTGCTTTTGTTATCTGGTCACTGAACTTCAGCACAGGGATCTCAATTCTGAAATCCTGTGCAACTTTCATGTGATGTTTTCCTCCTCCCGGCAACGGGCGCAGAGCATCTGGTTGTCGACCCGCTTAAGCTCATCAGACATCTGGCTGCAGCGGTTGCACATGCCCATCTCAACGACATCCTCACGGTTGATCTCGATGAGATCCGCCATCAGTTCGTTGAGTTCATTTGAAACGGTAAGGAGGTCACGGACAGTAACAATCCCGATCACCTTGTTGCCCTCATCGACAACGGGGAGCCTCCTTACCCGGTGCTTCACCATCATATGGGCAGCGTCTCCTACAGTCTTTTCAGCACTCACCGTAATCAGCGGCGTGCTCATGATCTCGTTCACATGTACTTTGCTCGGTTTGAGATCCTTTGCCACCACCTTGCAGTTGATGTCCTGTTCGGTCACGATGCCGACAGGTAGATTTTTGGTAAGAACGATGCAGCTTCCCACATCGTCGTGGCACATTGCCGCTGCAGCTTTTGCAACGGTGGCGCTACTGGAGATCGTCGTTGGGTTGCTCTGCATCACCTCACTTAAGGGGACGCGGGTCTCGAACCGGATTTCGTTGGTTGTCTTTTTCATGAGATCACCTCCCTTGAGCTTTTTGCCTGATGTTTACAATCTACCAATACTCACCAACTTTGATATAAAGGATTGGGCAGTGCCATGCAGCAATGCGGGGCAGTAATACGGGAGCAGGTGACTACGAACGGGATATTTATAAAGGAGCGGGTGCGGGCGTTTTGCCCCTAAGAAACATAATAAAGGACACATTCTATACATTACTTACGAGTTGAGGGCACCACGTTGCGACGATATGTGGTTTATGCCCGAGGTGTTTTAATGAAGATATTTTATCAGACGTTTGGCAGAGTAAAAAAGAAATTTTCCAGCTTCCTTTCCCGTTTTTTTAAAAAGAAGCGGACCCGTATTGGCATTTACGGGCCCCCCAATGCGGGAAAAACCACGCTTGCCAACCGCATAGCCCGCGACTGGACCGGGGACGCGGTCGGCCCGGTGAGCGAGATCCCGCACGAGACCCGGAGGGCACGCAAGAAAGAAGATATCCTCATCTCCGGTGCAAATGGCGCTACGCTCACCATCGATATCGTCGATACTCCGGGTGTTACGACAAGGATCGACTATCACGAGTTTCTGGAGTTCGGGCTCGATAAGGACGAAGCAGTCATCCGTGCACGTGAAGCGACTGAAGGCGTCGCCGAGGCGATGCACTGGCTCCGCGAGGACATTGACGGCGTCATCTATATGCTCGATTCCACGCTCGACCCCTTCATGCAGGTCAATATCATGATGGTCGGTATCATCGAGAGCAGGAAGCTCCCTGTCATCATCGTCGCAAACAAGATCGACCTCCCGAAAGCTGCTCCGGCACGTATCCGCAGCGCTTTCCCCCAGCACCCGGTCATCGCCGTCTCGGGGCTTGAGGGAAAAAATGTTGAAGAGCTCTACGAGACGATGATCGAACACTTCGGATAATCTGCAGGGTGAGGAGGTCTCAAATGCCACACAAGTGTACCAAGTGCGGGCGGGAATACAAGGACGGGTCGACCGAGATCCTTAAAGGCTGCGCGAGCTGCGGGGGTAAGAAGTTCCTCTATGTAACGGAAGCGGATCTCAACAAAGACGTACTAGAGGAGAAGTCGATCGAGGATATCACCGAAGAGACCGAGGAGCAGGTGCTCGAGATCAGACCTGAGCCTAAAAAAGATGTGGAAATGTACGACCGGGTCGAGACCATCCGGATCGTGGGGCCCGGCTCGTATGAATTGAACATCGAGAAGATGGCAAAGGGTGACGAGCGGATCATCTCGGTGGGAAAAGAGGGAGTATACAATATCGATCTCCTCTCGTTTACTAAAGGCCCTAAGAAAAAGAGAGGGAAGAGGAGATAACGCAAATTTTTTTTAAGACTTGTCTTTGGAGAGAACCAAGGGGATCCTATCGGGTCAATAACTCATTTTTTATCCCGTCATAGGGTGCAGGCAATCCGAGCCGGGAAAAAAATTCACCGGTTACAACAAGACTGTTGATAACCGCCCACTCCGCACACCCGTGCCCGAGGCATTTGTCCGGGAAGAACGGCCGGTTTTTGTGGGCAAGGGGATTTTCCTTAAATGCGTGCCTGAGGCTTATTTCAAATTTTTCAATGCGGGTTTTTTCACCGTCACCAGCCACCCTGCCTTGGTGAATGATCACCCATTCGCGCCGGTAATGCATCAGGAAATTGCGGATCTCAACAAGGTTTTTAACGTTTGCATAAGCCGGATCCGTCTCGGTAAACGGCTGTTTGTCGGCAAGAGAGAGGATTTTCTGGTATTTGGTTAACACGGGGGCGCGATCAAAATTTTTCTCGTTGTTCCATCTCTCCCCGATTTTTTTCAGCAGATCCTCGTCGTTTTTGTCTCTTGGGAAATAGGCACTGTCCGCTGCGTCAGAGTGGAGCTCGTTGACGGTGGACTCAAGAAATGCAACGGATGAGAGAACGGAGTTGAGGATGAATGCCTCGTGCATCTGGGCGGATTCCGGCGATACTTCCCCGGATTCTCCATAGTCCTTTTCCATGGCATACCCGAGCCTGCACAGCAATGCCGCAGACTGGATGTACCGTACGGAGAAGCAGTCCCTGAACCGGATCTCTGAGTCCTCATCTATTGTTTCGAGGGGGAATTTGTTCATCTGTAGTATTACATTTTTCCTGCGAAGGTAAAAAGGCAGGAGAGTCGGTAAAAAGGCATCGTCTGGCCATGAGATTCCATCGACACCCTTAATATTCCTCCAACACAATACAGGTAAGCACTTTTAAAATTCAAGTGCTGGCAGAAGTAAGTCCGACGTGCAAACCTGTGCACTGCCCAACAGGGCTTGGGATTACCGGGAGTCAGCAATTGCTGCTCTTTTTGGACTTACATAATGTCGTAAGGAGGTTATACTTTTGGCAAGAATGCATGCCCGCAGAAGGGGCAAGTCATGTTCCGTCCGCCCCTACCGGAAGGAGGCGCCCTCGTGGTCCAACACGGACATCAAGGGGATCGAAAAAGTCATCATCGAACTCCGGAAGGAAGGCGTATCGAGCAGCAAAATCGGGCTGATCCTGCGGGATCGCTACGGAGTCCCTGACATCAAACTCGTGACCGGGGGGAAACGCATCGGCGACATCCTCAAGGCCAACAAGATGGAGTCAGCAATTCCCGAGGATCTGCGCGATCTCATGATAAAGGCGCTCGGGTTGCGCAAGCACCTGATTGAGAACAAAAACGACCTGCACAACAAACGGCAGCTCCACCTTATCGAGTCCAAGATCCGAAGGCTCGTACGGTATTATACCGGCAGTGGCAAGTTGCCTGCAGGCTGGGTCTACAAACCGGAGAACACGGAGATCCTGCTGTCCCGGTAATATCGTCTGTATCCCCCATGTCGCTTGAAACCGCCGTGAACCTTGTCGCAGAGCAGATAAAGAGGCAGGAGTACGTCGAGGTGGTCGCCCACCATGACGCCGACGGCATCGCTGCCGGCTCCATCCTCTGCCATGCGATGGCGCGGGCGGGGATCCGGTTCCGGCTGAGGGTACGCCGCGAGATTAAGGCTTCTGAGATCACAAAGGAGCACGCGTACCTGCTCTGCGATCTCGGTGCCGGGATGGAGGACCTCCCCCAAACCACCATGGTCATAGACCATCACAACCCGCGGTTTACCGGAGATTTCCATGCAAACCCCCGGCTTTTTGGCATTGACGGTGACCGCGAAGTGCCTGCTTCAGCGATGGCATATTTCGTTGCCCGGAATATGGGTGACAACCGCGACCTTGCGGGGCTTGCGATGCTGGGGGTTATTGGCGATGGCCAGACGCTCTCCGGAAAAAATCTTGGGATATTCAACGAAGGTGTGGGAGACGGTATCATCAACCCGAGCCGGGGAATACGGCTCGCAGGAAGGGATACGACCGAACGCTGGCTTATGGCAATCCATCCGTATCTCGAAGGTATCAGCGGGGATGAAGGCATGGTGAACGCGATCATGGGGCAGTCCGCCGGAAAAGACGCTGTGCGCCCCGATCTGCTCCTCTCGCTCTCGGTGCTCCAAGTGATCCAAAACGCGGGTGCCGGCTGCATCGAAGAGATCTACGGAGATACCTACGCACTCGAACGCGAGGTTATTCCTGATGCCCACGCACTGGCAGCGGTCATCGATGCCTGCGGGAAATCCGGGCACGGGGAGATCGGCGCTTCGCTCTGCATGCGGTATTCCCGCGATGCAGAGACCGCGTGGGACATTGCACGGGCGCACCGTATGAATGTTATTGCCGCAATCCGTGCACAGGCCGTCGCTCCGGCAACACAGGACGGGGTGTATGAAGTACATGATGCAACGCTCATAAGCGACATTGCTGACGCACTCGCATGCCAGTCTTCCCATGTCCTGCCCCTCGCGGTTGTGGCACCCGAAGGTGACCGTTGCCATATTTCGGTACGTTGTCCCCCAAGTAATGAGGCTGATCTCGGCACCATGATCCGCAGCATCGCGGAAACCTGCGGGGGTTCAGGAGGTGGGCACCGGCTCAGGGCGGGAGCGACGATTCCCTGCAACCAGCTTGACACGTTCAGGAAGTGCTGGCGCATGGCGGTGGCGGCATGATGCAGATCGATGGTGTCATCACGACAACCCATCGCAACCCTGCCTGCGTGGCAAACGCAATCTGCCCGGACAACCTCTCATCCATGATGACGGTTGCGACAGAAACCGGGGTGAAAACCAGCATCACCGGCACAAAGCTGAGCTCGGTGATCGCTTCGGTAGACGATTATCTGACAAACCTTGCAATTGCGGAGGAAACATGTTCGTTCGTTTCGCACTGACAGCAGAACTCAGCTTCAACAGCGACATTTCACCGGAGGCGAAAAAAGCTGTTGAAACAACCGTGGCAGAATCGAACACGACACTCTTTAAAAAGGGCGTTCCCAAAGGAGTTGACGACCGGGAAGTCGGCAGGATCACGGACTGGAGCGTGGAGGGGAATGTTGTCCGGCTCGCGATAGAAAGCGGCACCTATACCCGGGCACACGACGCCCTCTTCCGGTTCAAAAAACAGATCGTCACTGCGTTGGGGAAGTTCCGGCTCGGGCTGCGGGGGATCTCGATCGGGGAGTACCGTATTGAGATGACCTGAGATGACCGGGGATATCCCGGAAGATATCCATGTCCCCAAGCTCCCGTTCATCAAATCCTATGATGTGAGGAAGGATGCGCTGTCACTTGACCTTGCGGTAAGTTCGGCTGACCTTGAGAACAAGGTGCCGGACCGGATCCTCAAGCTCATCGAAGAAAAAATCCAGGCTTCTGCGTACGGGGGCAAGGGAGAACACTGGGAGCTCGTCTTTGCGAGCCCCCAAAAATCCCGCTCATTCTCCAGCGACCCCACCGAGGAGATGGTGAAGCGCAACTGGATCCGGCACGGTGCTGCCCGCGGTCAGTGGATACACGGGCCGCAGTCGGTGCAGCTCATCCGTGCGTTCGAACAGATTGTCCTTGAAAAGATCATAAAGCCCCTTGGGTTTGCCGAGATGATCTTCCCCAAGCTCACACCGTGGGAGGTCTGGATGCGGTCAGGGCATGCAAAAGGCGTCTACCCGGAGATCTACTATGTCTGCACCCCCAAGACCCGGGACCCTGCCTTCTGGGAGGATATCGGGGACTACTTCAAGGTGACCGGGGAAGTGCCGGTTGAGATGATCCGTGAGAAGATCGACGGCCCGATCGGCGGGTTGTGCTACGCCCAGTGTCCCTCGTTCTGGCCGTTTGTGCAGGGGGAGACTCTCGGCACAGCAAGCCTGCCGATCAAGGTCTTTGACCGCAGCGGCACAGCCCACCGGTACGAGAGTGGCGGCATCCACGGGATCGAGCGGGTGGACGAGTTCCACCGGATCGAGATCGTCTGGCTGGGCACTGCCGAACAGACCGTCGCGATGGCAGACAAACTGTATGAGGCATACCATGCCGTGTTCGAGGAGATCCTCGAGCTCGAATGGCGGTGCGCCCGGGTGACGCCCTGGTTCATGGCGCAGGAAGGCATGGTCGATACCTGCAAGACACCGCAGAAAATAAAAGAAGGTACATGCGGGTGCGGCGAGCGGGTAGGTACGACCGATTACGAGGCATACCTCCCCTACAGCGACAGCTGGCTCGAGTTCCAGAACGTGAGCATCAACGGTGACAAGTACCCCAAAGGGTTCAACGTGAAGATCCAGAGCGGCGCAGACTGCTGGTCTGGCTGTTCTGGCATCGGGCTCGAACGCTGGACAGCGGCGTTTTTAGCCCAGAAAGGGCTTGATAGGGACGGGTGGCCGGACACGATGAAGAAACTGGTCGGCGAACCAAACGAGATATTCAGATTCATGTAGGTGATTTCATGGCAAAGAAACAGGTTGGAAGAAGAGTAGAAGGCTGGAAAGCCAAGGGCTGGTTCAAGGTGCACGTCCCCGAAAACCTCGGCAAGGCGTACATCGGTGATACCATAGCAAACGACCCCGAGAGTGTGATCGGCAGGATCATGCAGGCAACCCTCGGCGAGATCACAAATGACTATGCAAAGCAGCACATCAAGATGCGCTTCAAGATTTCATCCGTGACGGGCGATGCAGCATACACCGAGTTCGTCGGTCACGAAGTGACCCGGGACTACCTGCGTGGGCTGATCAAGCGCCGCAGCACCCGGGTGGACTGCCTTGTCCCGATTGTAACTAAGGACCAGAAAAAAGTCCGGCTTACGATCAGCTGCTACACGCTCGCACGGGCAAATGTCGGGCAGATCCACGCAATCCGGAACGCGATCACGGCGAATGTGCAGGCGCAGGCAGCAGCCTGGGACCTTAACACGCTCGTCACCGTCATCGTCACCGGCGAGATCTCCCGCGACCTCTTCAAGGTCGTAAAACTCCTCTACCCGGTACGCCGGATCGAGGTCGTCAAGTCAAAGGTCGAACCGGTGGCAACAGCCAAGCCGGAAAGCGCATAAATTTTTTTTAAACAGCAAACTTTCCTTTTTCTTAAGGTATATTACCCGTCCGCGGATCTGCGGTTCTCTTTATTTCCTGACCGTTGAGCATAAAAGCTCCCCCGACAAACTTATCCGGTAATGACCGCACGCAAGATCCTCTTTTTGGTCCTTGATGGCATCTCCGACCGGCCGTGCCCGGAGCTTGCCGGTAAGACCCCGCTGCAGGCGGCAAGAAAACCAAACCTCGATGCCTTTGCCCGCGAAGGTGTCTGCGGCATCATGGACACGATTGCGCCCGGCATCCGCCCCGGTTCAGATACCGCCCACCTCGCCCTGCTGGGATATGACCCCCACCAATACTATACCGGCAGGGGACCGCTCGAGTGCGAGGGGTCCGGTATCACCATGGAACCCGGCATGATCGGGTTCCGGTGCAACTACGCGACCCTTGCAAATGACGGGCGTATCAGCGACCGTCGGGCAGGAAGGATCCATGACACATCGGCACTGTCTGCGGCGATCCAGAAGGGTGTCGACCTTAAAAAATCCGGTGTGGAGTTCACCTTCAGGTCCGGAGCGGGGCACCGTGCTGCTCTCGCATTAAAGGGACCGGGACTCGGGCACTGCGTCTCGTCCAATGATCCAAAAAATGAGGGTGTGCCCCCGCTCACTATCACCCCGTCAAAACAGACGGAAAATGACCGGAAGACCGCCGCGGTCTGCAACGAATTTGTCAGGCAGTCCGCCGAAATCCTTACCCGTCATCATGTAAACCGGGAACGAATACAACAAGGGCTGAATCCGGCAAACGTGGTCCTGATGAGAGGCGCCGGGGAGATGGGCACTTTCGAACCCTTCTCCCAAAGGTACGGTATTTCCGGGAGCGTCATCTCCGCTGCCAGCCTGATCTCCGGTATCGGGTCAGCGGTAGGCCTCAAACGGGTTCATGTCGACGGGGTTACCGGCTCGCAGGACAGCAACATTGCCGGAAAGATTGCTGCGGCGCTGGAGGAATTACGCTCGCAGGACTTCGTGCTGGTCAACATCAAAGGAGCGGATGAATCCGGGCATGACGGGCTCGCAAAACAGAAAACGACGTTTATTGAGAAGATTGATACTGCAATCTCCCCCTTACGTACATTACAGGATACCATCCTCGTGATCTGCGCAGATCACAGCACCCCCTGCTCGGTCAAAGACCATAGTGCAGATCCGGTGCCGGTCGTGATATGGGGCGAGGGCGTTCGCACCGACGATATTGCCAGGTTCGACGAGATCTCCTGTGCAGAGGGAGGGCTCAACCGCATCCCGGGATCATCCCTGCTCCCGATCGCGCTTGACCTGATCAACCGATCCCGCAAATACGGCGCGTGAGGGGACATACGTGGCCAAGGTAAAGAAACCAAAAAAACACGTGGAGGACTGGCACCGGCACTGCCTGCTCCCGGATGGTACCGAGCTGCAGGAGCACAGTATCAAGACCGACCGGAACATCGTCATCGGTGAGTTCTGCCAGATCGATTACGGGCTCCGGGGAGCGGATGTGATCGTCGGCGACTCGACAAAGATCCGGGAATATATCTGGGCGGACGGTGACGCACGCGTCGGCAACTGGTGCGAGATCGGCAGCGATGTGGTCGCAAAACAGGATGCCTATATTGGCGAAGGGGCAAAGATCTTTGGCAAATTAAAAGTCGCCGGGACACTTGACATTGGCGAACGGGTGGAGATCAGGGAGGGGTTTGAAGCAACCGGCGCTATCGAGGTGAGGAACCCGATGCCGGTGATCATGTTCATCCTGATCTATTTCATGACCCTGCTGCAGATCCAGCGGGAGGAGGACGTAGACCGGATCCTCGATGGACTATTCTCGGATGATGACGAGGAGTTCGAGATGCCACTCATGATCCCGTCCCGTTCGAAGCTGAACATGAAACTCTTCTCGGTGCCTTCGACCATGAAGATCGGGAAAGGGTGCCGGCTCCATGGGAATATCCGGGCGGGTTCGATCGATGTCCAGCCGGACACCGTGATCTTCGGGAGCCTGCGGGCAAAGAGAGGTATTACGGTTACCAGCGGAGTCGAAGTCCATGGGAACGTGGAGAGTGGCGATGAAGTGTACGTGAAAAAGGGCGCCCATATCCTCGGGGACGTGATCGCAAAGACCATACGGCTCCACGAGGACGCTAAGATCGACGGGACTATCGAAGCCCCTCATGGGCTCCATATCGAGCGGGACGCATGAGAGCGGAGGAAATTCTCGGTGTTGAGGCGGTGCGGTTCATCGAACCGTCATTTGCCGATCTCACTGACAGCCATTTTACCGCGGTGCTTGCCTCGTTCCGGGGAGACCAGGCCCGCCTCCTGATAGACGAGAATGAAGACCCGCTGGCCCTCGCGTTCCATAATGATGGTACATGGGATGCGGGAACATTCCTCTGCCGGAAACCTTCCTCGAATGCAATCGAGCGTTTCGAGGAGGTCAGCGGTGAGATTTACCAGGAAGAGCGTACTATATGGGCGGCTGCAGTGCGGGAATATTACAGCCTGCAGATTGTCTTGACTTCTGCTGCGGTTCGGGGGTCGGTTCGCAGGTGCTCCGCACGCTGGGGTATGCCCCGCTCTCATGTGACAATGATGCTTCACTCCTCTCGCTGGGGCTTTCCACAGAACGCCTGATGCCGGAAGAGACGATGTGCATCGATGCGACCATTGCGTCCGAATATCTCGATCCCGTTCCAAAGGGCATCGGGATCATGATGGGGGATATCAACCCATTCATGCAGGACCTCTGGCAGCAGCTTGTTTCTGAACTGTTTGCACTCACTGATGAGACCCTCATCACGGTCGGAAAACAGGCGGAAGCCGACCTTATCCGCTCGTGGGGAGAGGCGATGGAGCGGACGGTTGAGGTGCGGGAGAACCCGCAGGACCCGACGTATGACCGGTGGGTCTGTATCGCGCAGAGAAAATAAGGTTTTTTTTTAAAGAGACATAAAAGATGTGCTCCTGTTTATAATTGGTGATCATTAACCTTCTCGTACCCATTCTTCACCGGTATCCCGACCCTCAAAACACGGCCGGGATTGTCCGGATATTCCGATGGTATTAGTCCAAAAAGAATCCCTATTCGAGAGAGAATCTCCGGGTTTTCATCAGGCGGGATCAAAAAATAATTGTTAAATAATTGAATTACATTGATGAAATTATTAAAACCCACCTGCCATTCACGTGCCAATTCGTGATCTGCATCCTTGTACTCGGCGTTGTGTTCAGTGCCGGGTGTATCCTGCCCCAGAATACGGGAACGTCAGGAAAAATCGTGTATGATACCCCGGCACCTGCGACACAACCGCAGGGCACCACGGCAGCACCTTCATCGCCAAACAGCGGGAGCGTGAACTGCCGGTCCGGCTTAACGGACTGCAGCGGGTTCTGCCGGGATCTCTCGGTTGATATCGGGAATTGCGGGGCGTGCGGTATTGCCTGCCCGTCAGGACAGACCTGCCCAAGCGGGCAGTGTGCTCTGAGCTGCAAGGGAGGGAAATCCGCCTGTAGCGGGGCATGCGTGGATCTGACTACAGATCTGAAGAACTGCGGGGCGTGCGGGATTGTCTGCCCGTCAGGACAGGCGTGCCATAACGGGCAGTGCGGAGCGAAGTGCGGTAACAGTCTCACCTACTGCAACGGGCAATGCGGGGCGTGCGGGGTTGTCTGCCCGTCAGGACAGACCTGCCAGAACGGCCAATGTGGTGCGATGTGCGGATCCGGGCTTACCTATTGCAACGGGTATTGCAGGAACCTTTACATGGATTCCTCAAGCTGCGGTTCCTGCGGGGTCACCTGTGCTGCCGGTTCCACCTGCCAGAATGGCGCATGTACGGTAGTAATGAGTGTACCTACCTGGCGGGACTTTAGTGGATCCTGGAGTTGTACTTCGCCTAGTAATTTTATTATGCAACTGCATCAACAACAGGGAACAGTCTGGGGTGAATATAGTTCTTTGGGGGCAATAAGTAACGGAATTGTTACCGGAGATACATTGACAGCCAAATGGATCTGGAATAATGGCGATAATGGACCATTGACGTTGACGATTTCACCAGCCGGAAATTCTTTATCTGGAACATACTCATCTATTCCAAATCCGAATCTCAGGGGTTCATGGTATTGCGGTAAGTAGTAAAAGTCAATTTTTTTAAAATGTTGCCGCAGGTTGTACATGGCCGTAATGCACAATTAAAAGTGCATTTTTTCTACTGGTATAATACTATATCAGAAGAAAATGGGAAGGCTGGAAAAACAACGACCTTGATAAAAATTTATAAAAAACCTGTAGTGCGTTCAATATTCTGATGATAATTTTTTAATATCGTGATTTTAAGCGACTCATCCCTTAAAAATATTATTCCCGCACTTAATGACGGCCGCTCCCCTTTCTGCCCCGCTGCACAGCCGGGTTGTGGCGAGGGGGTTGCGCAGGTTTCCTGTCCCGGCTCCTGCTCTCCTGCCGGTTGGTCTTTTGCCCGGCATCCTCCGCCTCGACACAGTTCAGTTCTGCGATGATTTCCAGCGGGTTGTCCATCTTCTCGGAAAGTTTCACGACACGCAGCAACCGGTTGATCCCGATGAAATGCTCCGCCATCACCCGGGCAAGCGGTGTGAGTTCGATTATCCCGTTCCCGGACCGTTTCACAAGGCGGTTGGCAACAAGTTCGGGCAGCACCGGCTCCATCGTCCCGACCATCATCGTGGTGATGCGCTCAAGATCCTGCTCATTCCCATTGCAGACCACGGCATTTGCAACATACTCCTCCGAGCTCCCTTCTTCATCATGCTCGGGTGCGACCTCCTCCATAACGCCC
>JAPKXV010000191.1 GCA_026394635.1 Methanoregula sp.
ATCGGGGTAAACGTAATACCGCAGTCTGTATCCCAGAGGATAAGCCCTTCCGCAGGCGCCGGCGGGACCGCCTTTGCTGACTCCTGTTCGAGCAGGGCTGCAACCGACCCCCCCTCAATTTCACCTGCACCGACCTGCCAGAGAGCAGCCGCCATGCACCGCACCTGGTGCCAGAGGAAGCTGTCTGCGGTCACTTCAAGATAGACAAAACCGTGTTCTTCTCCGATCGATGCCGCATGTACCGTCCGATATGGGTTCCTGCCCCGCACGCGGGCGAAATTCGTAAAGTTATGGGTGCCGATAAAGAGCTGCGCAGCACGCGCCATTGCACTCGTATCAGACGGAGTGGCGGCAAAGTAGTAACGGTAGGTGCGCGAGCGGGCATCGTACCTCGGGTGGAATTCATCCGGTACTTCCGCATATCCAGTACACCAGCAGTCAGGCGGAAGCTGGATGTTGAGTGCCGAGATCGCACGGCCGGGATATTGTGTCGAGAACGAGACGACCTGTCCCCGTGCGTGCACGCCCCGGTCCGTGCGCCCGGCGGATAAAAAACCGGCCTCACGGAAATCCAAAAACAGGTCGAGCCGGCGGCAGGCGGCAATAAATTCGCCTTCAACCGTGCAGTGATCTGCCTGCACCTGCGACCCGAAGAACCGGGTCCCGATATAGGATACGCAAAACGCAAGCCTCATTTCAGACGCACGCGCCGTGTGAACCGTGCTATTTTTCTCCACGTGTTCCGGAGCGACTGCCGGGTGTACGTGCGCAACGGGGTCTTCCTGCCCCCACTTGAGACTTTTCCATCGCGGAAGGCCTGGAGGATTGCGGGAACGGTCGGTTCTGCGTCAATAAAAGTCCTGCCAAATCCGACAAAACGGGCGTTGTGGGCGTCGCTTCCCCCGACACAGGGCTTGCCGAGCCGGCGGGCGATCCGCGCCGCCTTCCGGTTCGCGGAGCCGACGATATACCGGCTGTTGAACGATTCTATCGCATCAACGATAAGCATGCCCGCTTTGCGTTTCCGTGCGACACCGTGCCGCCAGATGTGATAGGGGTGCGGGAGTATGAGTACTGCACCGAGCCGGCGGGCGAGTGCGATGGTTTCCCCTACCTCGAGCCCTGCGGGAATTACTTCAGTAACCCCGAGCACGATCAGGTGTCCCTGCTTTGTGGAGACTTCAATTCCCGGGATCACAAGAACGGGGGATGCGCAGGCAAGCGCTTTCTTTGCGCCGTCAACGGTATCATGGTCGGTGATTGCGATCGCATCGAGCCCGACCTCCTCCGCCCGCCGCAGTATCTCCTCCACGCTGCTCTCACCGTCTTTGGAGAAGTTCGTGTGCACGTGGAGATCGCAGGTCAGCATTAGATCATATCTTTTTTACCTTTCGGATATTAAGGGAACTTATGCGCATCCTCCTGCCAACCGGTGCCGCGACGGAGACGATAGTCCGCAACGCCGCACGGGGATTTGGTGCAGATGTGGTCGTAACCGGTGAGATCGCATCGTTTCTCACCCCGCACCATCTCCACAACCTCATCGGAAAGGGGAGGTACGATATGGCGATCGTGTCGGGCATGTGCACCGCGTCGTTTGCGCAGGTCGAGAGAGAGACCGGCGTGCCCGTGTACCGTGGTCCCCGTCACGCGGCAGACCTTGCCCTCGTCCTCCCGCTCCTTGACCCCATCACGCTCTCGCGCACAGTGCCCGCAGATGAGTTCCTTGCGGCAAAGAGAGCAGCAGAGGCGTTTTCAAAGATCGAAGATCTTGAGCGGGGTGCCACCTTCACCTACCTGATCCGGGGGATGAAGATCGGTGGGACGTCAAGGATAAAAGTGCTCGCCGAGATCATGGATGCACACCTTTGCGGGGACATCTATGGGGATGTGGAGCGGTTCTTTTCCGCGGGCGCGGATATCGTAGACCTCGGGTTTGGGTTTGATGCGACACCGCAGGATGTGAAACGGGTATTTGGCGCGATCGGGGATATCGACCGCCCGCTTGCTGTTGATACGCAGGACCCGGCAAGTATCCGGGCAGCGCTTTTCCGCGCGGATATCGTGCTCTCGCTCCAGTCTGCAAATATCCCGCTTGTGGGAACGGAGGTTGCAAAGGCGGGTGTCGCAGCGGTTGTGGTGCCGGATGATTACTCGCTTGCCCATAATATCGCGCTCGCAAAAAAGGCAGGTATCCAATGCATCATCGCTGACCCTCTCCTCCAGCCGGTGGGATCCGGTCTGGCAAAGTCGCTCAGACAGTTCAGAAGATCATCATATCCGGTCTTCTTTGGCGCAGGGAATGTCATTGAGCTTCTTGATGCAGATTCCATCGGCGCAAATGCGCTGCTTGCAGGGCTCGCCATGGAAGCCGGTGCATCGGTTATTTTCACCAGCGAACACTCCGACAAGACACAAGGATCAGTACGCGAGATGCGGCGGGCAACCGAGATGATGGTGCTTACAAAAGACCGGTCGTATCCCAAAGACCTTGGCATCGACCTTCTTACTCTCAAGGAGAAACGGCGACGGCGCGAACCAGCGCTCGAATACCAGAATGTGATGCCATCAAAAACCATGCCGGACGAGATCACGTACGACCCGAAGGGCAACTTCCGGATCGGGATTGCGGGTGATTCCATCGTTGCGGTCATCAACGGCACAGCAGTGCGGGGCACGCGGTGGCAGGATGTTTTTTACACAATCTTAAAAAACGGTGATGTGACCCTGCTTGACCATGCTGCTTACCTTGGAAGGGAGCTCTATAAAGCGGAGCTTGCGATCCGGTACGGCAGGAGTTTTGAGCA
>JAPKXV010000166.1 GCA_026394635.1 Methanoregula sp.
ATGATGACCAGGTGCTTCCTGCCGGAGAGCTGTTTTAGCACCTTCGGATTAAGGTTCCGGTACTGGTGATGGCCGGTAAAGATGACAATCGCGTCTGCGCCCCGGACTGCATCATCCAGATTTCCCAGCACCGGCACCCCATGATACCCGGTGACATACGGGTCATGGACCTGCACTGACGCGCCTTCTTCCAGCAGGCGATCGCGATATGGTTCGGCAGGGGTGTTCCGGGTATCATCGGAATTTGAAAGAAACGCCCAGCCGAGGAGAGCAATGCGCGCTCCTTTCGGGGATACCCGCGCCCGCTTCAGCGCATCCAAAGTCAGCCGGACCATGTGGACGGGCATGAAATCATTGATCCTGCGGGCAAGGATATAGAGCGAAGGCTCACCTTTCGGGTAATCGAGAGCCCCTTTTCCCATCAGCTGTACTCCCCGCTCGAGGTGATAGGTATCTTTTGTCAGGCAGTGCCCCCCGACACCTGCACCGGGGTACAGCAGGGCGCGGGTGATACCCTCCCCTTTGAGGCTGTCGATGCCGGCCCGCACGTCAAAGACATTAATCCCCATCGCCTCACAGTACAGGGCCAGTTCGTTGATCGCAGCAATCTGGAGGTCGCGGAACGTGTTCTCTGCGGTCTTGGTCACTTCGGCAGCCCGTGCGGTCATCGGGATGACGCGTCCCTTTGTGAGGACGGGCGTGTACAGCTCTTCTGCCCTATGGGTGCTTGCCTCGTCAATTCCCCCGACAATACGGTCATGCTCGCGGATGTTTTTGATCAGCCTGCCCGCCATAACACGCTCGGGCGCATGGGCAAGCGCAAAGTCAACACCCGCCCTCATTCCCGATTCCCGCTCAAGGATCTCACGGGCAAACCCTTCAGTCGTTCCGGGTGTGACGGTAGACTCAAGTACGACAAGCGTGCAGGGCGTAAGGTGCCTGCCCACCTCTGAAATCCCCGCCATGAGCGCGGAAAAATCAGGCAGAAGGTCGTCCTTGTCGGCAAAAAAAGAAGATCGGAAAGGCCGGGCTCCTCGCCTTTCATCGGGGACTCGCCGCGGTTCAGCATCGCAATTTTATAGCCAGATGACGGGGAGTTGCGCTGGAACCCGATGACAGAATCAAATTTCGGTGACGCAGCAAAAAGGGCAGCTGCGGGGATGCCGACATATCCCATCCCGACAACCCCGATCCGTTTTATGGAACCCCGTTTTTTAAGAAGAGATGCCAGTGTCATGGGAAGCAGCCGTTACGAGGGGAACCCGGCCCGTATCAATTCACACATTTCCAGGTTGCGGATCGCCTGCGGGGGACTGATGGGGAACGGACGTCCCGACTTCACGCAATCGATAAAGGTCCCAAGTTCGTGGGGAACGGACGTCCGGACTTTGCACAATCGATAAATGTACCCAGTTCGAGTTTTAACGGTTCGAGCTTGTTTACCATCACCTTTTCAATGATGTTCTCCTGGACGTACCGTTCGTCCTCGACATGGTACTGCCCGGGCTTGCGGTAGATGGTCACTTCCTGCGACATAAAATCCCCTTCGATGGTGAACTCCTCCTGTTCAATATAGATCAACCGGATTTTTTTGGAGGACTTCCTGCTTGCAGAGAGCGAGACGGGGACCTTGCCGCACTGCAAAAGAACGCTGCATACGTCGGGATTGCCCGCCACGTGAAGTGTGCACGGCACCTTTTCAAAAAGGATGTTCTGCAGGATATCGATATCATGGATCATCAGGTCTTCAACCACCGAGCTCCCTTTCACCCGGGCCGATGCCGGGTTGTGCCGTTTCATCTCAATATAGAGCGGCGTATCCATGATCTTTTTGATCTCGCCAACGATCGGGTTGAACCGTTCGATATGCCCGACACCCACACAGATATCTTCCGGTGCCACCGTCATCAGGTCCCGTGCCTCTTGTGACGTGGCGCATATTGGTTTTTCGATCAAAACCGAACACCGGGCCGCAAATGCCTTCTTTGCGATCTCTGCATGGTACCGTGTCGGCACGCAGATACTTACCGCATCTGCCTTGGCGAGTAGTTCCTCAACCGAATTATAGACACGGGCACCGTGCCGTTTGCCAATATCTTCAGCGGCTGTATGGTTTACGTCGAATACGCCAACAGACCCGACTTTTTTTAATTCTGAATAGACCCGTACATGGTTCCTCCCCATGGCACCTGCACCGATCACACCGACGTCCATGCTATCCCACCCGGTTGATGGTATCACAGATGTATGAGAGTTCCTTTCCGTCAAGCAACGGGTGGACCGGCAGGGAGAGCACGCAGGAGCTGAGTTTTGTGGAGACCGGGCAGGGGTCCGGATCATTTGCCAGGGCATACAGCGGCTGGCGGTGGATGGGGAGAGGATAGTGGACTGCAGTCCCGATCCCTTTTGTTTTCAGGAAATCAAGGAACTCCGCCCTTTTTAATGGGAACTCTTCCGTGAGCCGTATGACATACTGGTGGTAGACGTGGAATGCCCCGTTTGCGACTGACGGGGTGATGATCCCTTTGCACCTGATATTTGCCGTAAGGTACTCTGCATTTTTCCTCCGGCGGCCATTGAACTTCTCCAGTTTTTTGAGCTGCACAAGCCCGATTGCTGCTGCCATATCGGTCATGCGGTAATTGTACCCAAGACGCGTGTGGAGGTATTTTTCCGTCTGCCCGTGGTTGATGATCTGCCGGAGGCGTTCTGCCAATGCCTTTTCGCTGGTGGTCACCATGCCGCCTTCCCCGGTGGTGATATTTTTGGTGGCATAGAACGAGAAACAGCCAAAGTGCCCAAAGCCCCCGACCCGTTCACCATTCAGGTGTGCACCGTGGGCCTGTGCCGCATCCTCGATAAGCGTCAGGTTGTGTGCCTCGCAGACCTGTTGTACTCCGGGCACATCGAATGGCTGGCCGAACAGGTGGACGCCGATGACTGCTTTTGTCCTCGGTGTTACCCGTTCCTCAACCTGCGTGGGGTTGATATTGAACGTCTGTTCGTCCACATCGCAGAAAATTGGCGTGGCGCCGCACATGGAAACGCTGCTTGCTGTGGCAAAAAACGAGAACGCCGGCACGATCACTTCATCACCCGGGCCGATGCCGGCTGCGAGAAGGGCTGCATGGAGCGCGGTTGTCCCGTTGCTGGTGGCAACTGCATGGGTGGTCCCGCAGAGGTCTGCAAACGCCTTCTCGAACTCGGTCACCCTTTCGCCCTGTGCGATCATGCCGGACTTAAGCACCTCGCTCACTGCAACAATCTCGTCATGGCCGATGACAGGTTTTGCTATGGGAATATGCACGGGTTTCTCCCTCACAATTTTTTAGGATAGTTCACATAAACGTGTTTCCCGAAGGGATAATATCATTCCTGTTTTGGCCAGGGACAACGATGCCGGGCATCCGAAAGATAGGTAATACCTCACGCGCTAACGTATGTACAAAAGAGGGAGAACGGAGGGGATATGACGCGGCACATTATATCGATCGGAGATTTCGATCGCAGGCAGATCGACCGGCTGTTGGACAACGCAAAGCGTATCGATGCCCAGAAATACGATAAAAACGCGCTTACAGGAAAGATCCTTGCAACGCTCTTCTTTGAGCCCAGCACAAGGACACGGATGAGCTTTGAAGCGGCGATGGCACGGTTCGGGGGCACGTCCATCTCCGTGGGCAGCGTCGAGGCGTGCTCGATCGCAAAAGGGGAGACGCTTGCAGATACGATCCGGGTGGTGAGCGGGTATGCCGATGCGATAGTAATACGGCACCCCAAGGAAGGAGCAGCACGGCTCGCTGCACAGTTTGCCAGTGTGCCGGTGATCAATGCGGGCGATGGCGCCGGCCAGCACCCTTCCCAGACGCTTCTTGACCTCTACACTATCCGGCAGTCTATGAAGCTTGACGGGATCAATGTTGCACTCATCGGGGACCTGCGCTATGGCAGGACTGCACACTCCCTTGCATCCGCACTCTCCCTGTACCATGTCCACCTCCATACCGTCTCCCCCAAGGGACTTGAACTCCCCGCCTCCCTGCATGCAGACCTTGAAGAAAAAGGCATGGAGATCACCGGGTATGACAACATCAAAGACCTGATTGGAAACGTCGATGTCATCTACATGACGAGGATCCAGCGCGAGCGGTTCCCGGACTCTGCGTCCTACTTCAATGTCGCTTCAAGCTACCGGATCACCCCGGAACTGCTGAAGGACGCAAAAAAACAGGCGATCGTCCTGCACCCCCTGCCCCGGGTGGACGAGATCGACCCGCGGGTTGACCTGCTCCCCCACGCGAAGTACTTTGAACAGTCCAAAAACGGCGTCCCGGTGAGGATGGCGATGCTCCTGCAGGTGCTGCAATGAAAAAGACGGAGAACCCTGAGAACGAGGGGCTGTTGGTGCGCCGCATCCAGAACGGCACGGTCATCGATCATATCGCATCGGGCGAAGCGCTCAACGTGGTAAAGATCCTCGGGATCACCGGCACAACCCGGGAAGCGCTCTCCATTGCCACCAACGTCCCGAGCGATCAGATGGGCAAGAAAGATATCGTGAAGCTCTCCAACCGCGAACTCTCCAAAGAAGAGGTGGACAGGATTGCCCTCATCTCCCCCAAGGCAACGA
>JAPKXV010000080.1 GCA_026394635.1 Methanoregula sp.
ATAACCTTGAGGCTTTCAATACCCCTGTCATCAACGATCTTGACTGCTATCCGCTTGTAGGTCCCCGGCTGGAACGGGAGCGATGTCGTGCCGTGATAGGCTTCGATGAGCTCTTCATCGATCTCCGCTTTGAGATTCTTTGCAAGCCGGGCCCAGCCGCTCTTCTCATCTGCCATCGGGAAGAAGACCTGTTTGGGGTAGAGGCTGCGCCCGTCGTAATCGGTGTCGAGCATCCAGACGGCAATGTTATGGGCTCCGCCGGAAATTACCGTGCCGTTTTTCGTGTCGTAATAGTCAAAGCCGAGGACTTCGACGCGATATTTGCCTTTGTCGCTGCCCTCAGTGATTGTTTTGACCCGGACATCGGGCTGACCGATCAGCCAGAAACTCTCGTTTGTGATCCGCTTCTTTTTCAGATCATCGGTGAGGAGATCTGCGTTCATCTGGACTTTGAGGAGGTTGACTCCCTTCCAGTTGGTTTCATCAATGTCCTTGGCTGCTTCGGGATCAAACTGGAACGCAACGAAGAGGACGATGGTCGGCAGCGGCACGAGTTTCTGCGCCTCCTCTATGGCGAGGGCAACTTGTTTCTGTTCGAGCGGGGCGTGTTCGGGTCCGAATGAGAGGACGACTCGTTGCGGGTTTGCTTCTTTTGTTGCGGCTTCGGCATGGAGCCAGCGGGTTCCCGCGAGCGGTTCAACCCGGGAGAATTCAATCTTCTGCCCGCCCTTCCCCCGGATGCCGGTACGGAGGAGTTCGTCGCGCCATTCGGACTGTCGCAGGGTCTCGCCGCTGCGGGTTACCGATGTGTCTGCCGGGATCTCTGTTTCAATTTCCACGAGCGGTTTGACGGTAGGCGAAGGGACAGCTTCCACGGTGAAGGGCCCGGTCACCCGAACCCGGGAGTTGTCGATAGTAGGCTGGTCGTACAGGGTTTCCGTAGATGCGGACTCATTGTTGGCGATGGATTTGAGTGTGACGTGTGGTACGGTCTTGTACCGGAAACCGCTGCTCACTCCTTCCTGCGGGTGCTGGAGCTCGTAGTAATCGAACAACGAGGTCATGAGTCGCTGTTTTGCGAGTGTGGTGGCAACACGGGACGTGTCGCAGGTGATCCACCGGCGTCCCCATTGTTCTGCGACATATGCAGTTGTACCGGAGCCGCAGGTGGGATCAAGAACGAGATCACCGGGGTCGGTGGTCATTAAAATACAACGTTGGATTGGAGTTGAACCCGTTTGAACAACATAAATCTTAGGGTCGGTTCGACTTTGTACACCTCCTGTATCCAACCAATTATTTGTTAAAGGATAAACGGGGAAATCATCCAAAAGCCTTACGTACCTTATTAAATTTCCTTCAACAACAATACGATTCTTTTTTGCAAGATTCTGTAATCCAAGTATCGTTGTCTTCCAGTGCATATTGTTACCGGGGTGATATTCCTTACCACTAAAAGTAAATGAACCGGAACCAGATTCCGTAGACCCTTGTGATCTCAAATCATGCGTGGAATATATCTTTGAATCTTTCGGGAGTAATCCGGTGTTTTTATTTTCTTCTGAGGTTAATCGTCTCCGTGTGCCGTCAGATAATTGAACCATATTGTATTTCGATGCACCCTTCTCGCCAGCATCTTTGTCGAGATAAAGTTGTTTGTATTTAATTCGATCAAACGATTTTGCATACCATACTAAATAATCCCCAACTCTGCTCAGACCTTTTGTGGCAAATCCGCCAGTTGTGCTGAAATAAATCAAACTAATGAAATTTTTTCCTCCAAAGACTTCGTCCATGATCTCCCGGACATGGTGCACGTTCTCATCCGAGATCTGCACGAACACGCTCCCGCTCTCGGTCAGCAGTTCCCGTGCCAGTAACAACCGGTCCCGCAGGTACGTAAGATAGGAGTGGATGCCGAGCTCCCATGTGTCCCGGAATGCCTTAATCATCTCCGGCTCCTGCGTCAGGTCTTC
>JAPKXV010000311.1 GCA_026394635.1 Methanoregula sp.
CAGGGAAGAAGCCGGCGTAGACGCGGAGCAATCCCGGTAAACATGTTATACTAACCCGGCTACACACTATATTCAGGAGCGCGTGACTGCAGTGGACGAAAAACCGGAAATGCCTGAATGTCACCGGCGGGGAAGGCCCCGCGTCCGGCGCATCATTGAAGGAGCCGGAGAATCCCGCTGCTACAAGCCCTGCTGCTGTCCTGAACAGGAAGGCACAGGTGTCTCGTTGCAGCCCGAGGAGATCGAACTTATACGGCTTATCGATCTGGAAGGGCTTGAACAGGAAGAAGCCGCAGAAAAACTCGGGGTCTCGCGCAAAACTGCATGGCGCGACCTGCACGAAGCCCGCCGCAAGATTGCCGATGCGCTCGTCAACGGAAAGAGTATTGAGATGGCCGGTTGCCAGAAAGCAGCAGACGGGCAGTGCCCGAAGTGCCGGCATTCAGATGCTGATCAGGACTCACGCACCAATTCTGTTTAATTTTTTTTCGTGCGCAGGTTCACGTATGTTTAAGTATTTTTGCTCATATGTGTAATTATGGTCCCCGAATAACGGTGCCATGAGGCGACGATATGAGCAATGAACCGATGAAAATACCCATAAATTATGCCGAGGCGTCTGAAACACTCAAAAAAGTACTTGGCCTGAACGGATCCCCCGTTGCAATCAAATTTGCGACGAGCAATGAGGAGATACCCTCAGGTATGGAGGAACTCGACAAAACGATCCGTCACTGCATGATGGTGAGCATCGCACGCACGGAGGGTAAGACATTCTACGCGACCGTGGGAAAGCACGAGTGCAATGGTGGTGCATGGGCACTGGGGCTCAAAGAGCTGACTCCGACATTAAAGACCGGCGAGTTCTATTTCAAACTGGGAAAATTCGCGAGTTCTGCCGCCTGCAAGCGGACGATCGATAAGGTGTCGCACCTGAATTTCGGTGATACCTATGCCACCCTGTATGCTCCGCTGGAGAAGACGCCGTTCACCCCGCAGATTATCATTATCATCGCAAACCCAAGGGGCATGCTGAAGCTCGCCCAGAGTTCCCTGTTCCGGCTCGGCGGGAGAATTTATGCAGAGTTTTCCGGCATCCAGTCCGTATGCTCGGATGCAACAGCGCAGACATACCTGACCGGCCGGCCGAACTTCTCGCTCGGTTGTGACGGATCGAGAAAATTCTCCGGGATTGGCGATGATGAGATGGTGATGGGGCTGCCGGCTGAAATGCTCCCTGAGATTACCGCAGCACTTACCCTTGTGGCAGGTGCACCCGGTTCGAAATAAAAAATCTCAAGGACAGTGAAGCGTGGCGGAAGAGCGATGCCTGACGTGCCGGCGCCTTCATGACCGCCGGGAGATGCACGAATGGCAGCGCCCCCGCGTACGTTTTTTTTAGACCCCGATCCTTAAATCTTTATGCTCATATGTGTAATAATTCCCTGCGAAGATCATGAGGAACTGGTATGTCGAACTTTGACGGAACCGGGCGGGTCATAGGCAGGGAAATGGGGGCCTGCAAAAAAGGCAACGACTGCTCATTGTGCCAGAGGACGGCTACACCAGAAGACAAAAAAGAAAAAACAAATACCGGATAACGGGCGATACCATGACCACCCCATTTCTTTCTGTTGATAATCTCTGCATGGAGTTCGAAGGAAAAAAAGTATTGAGCAATATTTCCTTTGAGATCCCGGAAGGGGAGATCGTCGGAGTTATCGGCAGGAGCGGTGCGGGAAAGAGCGTGCTCATGCACCTGCTCCGGGGCATCGAGGACCCCCCGACCTCCGGCTCGATCATGTACCATGTAGCTGCCTGCGACACCTGCAGGCATATGGAAGTCCAGAGCAGGGCGGGCAGTACGTGCCCGCAGTGCAGGGGTCACCTCTTCGCAGCGGATATCGATCTCTGGGACGAGAAAAGCGATGGGATGAAGTCCGGGGTGATGCGCCGGACCGCGATCATGTTCCAGCGCACGTTCGCCCTGTACGGCGACGACCGGGTGATCGAAAACGTGCTCCATGCATTAGATGACATCAATTATCCTCAGGAGAAGGCGATCAACCGGGCTGCTGACTTGATCGATCAGGTGCGGCTTTCGCACCGGATGATGCATATTGCCCGCGACCTTTCCGGCGGCGAGAAACAGAGGGTCGTGCTCGCCCGGCAGCTCGCCAAGAACCCGGCCATGCTCTTTGCCGATGAACCGACGGGTACACTCGATCCGGAGACGGCACGGCTGGTGCATGCGATGCTTATTGACGCAGCGAAGAAGAACGGCATGGGGATGGTCGTGACTTCGCACTTCTCGAAGGTCATCGAGGACATGGCAAACCGTGCCATCCTCCTTGTGGATGGCGAGGTTGCGAAAATCGGTACTCCAAAAGACGTGATCCGGTCATTCGTCAAGGATCATCACGAAGAAGAGTACGAGATCCCGCAGCAGTTCGGCGAGAAGGTTCTGGCTGCACGCGACGTAACCAAACGCTACTTCTCGGTCGATCGCGGTGTAGTCAGAGCGGTCAACGTCGTCACGTTCGATGTGGCAAAGAAGGAGATCTTCGGCATCATTGGCAAGAGCGGTGCGGGCAAGACAACGCTCTCACGAATGATCGCCGGTATCATCGAACCCACGAGCGGGGAGATGAACATCCGTATCGGTGATGACTGGGTAGACATGACCAAACCCGGCATCGACCAGCGCGGCAGGGCAAAGGAGTATATCGGGCTGTTGCATCAGGAATATGATCTCTATCCCCACCGCACTGTGCTCGACAACCTGACCGATGCAATCGGGCTGGAGTTCCCCAAAGAGCTCGCGATGAGAAAAGCCCTCATCACGCTGGGCATGGCGGGATTTACCGAAGAGAAAGCAAAAGAGATCCTCAACCGGCTCCCGGGCGAACTATCCGATGGCGAGCGGCACCGGGTTGCGCTGGCACAGGTGCTCATCCGTGAGCCGCGCCTCGTGATACTCGATGAGCCGACCGGCACGATGGACCCGATCACAAAACAGGATGTGAAATACTCGATCCGGAACGCCCGCGACGAGATGGACGAGACATTTATCGTCGTCTCGCATGATCTGGAATTTGTAAAAGACATCTGTGACAGGGTTGCACTCATGCGGGGCGGGAAAATTATTCAGATGGGTAAGACTGCTGATGTCCTTGCGAGCCTTACCCCAGAGGAACGGGACAGTACGGCATAACCATCTGGCACCCGGTCAAAAAAATCTTTTTATATCCGAATATGCAAAAATTCAGCACAGAGATGCAAAAGAAGGTCAAGGTATGAAAATCACTGATGTTTCTCAGGTGGTGTCGGGTCCAAACCCCCACCATGTCGATGCACGAAAGATTTACGAATCCCCTCATGCGATGGCAGTCGTGATCACCCTTAAGCCCGGGGAATCATTAAAGAAGCATATCACACCGGTCGATGTCTTTTTCTACGTCCTTGAAGGAGCAGGTGTCATCGAGATTGGCGATGAGAGACAGACCGTGGGCAGGGATATGCTCGTTGAGAGCCCCGCAAGGATTCCCCACCGCTGGATCAACGAGAGCACAGCACTATTTCGGGTGCTCGTTATCAAGGTGCCCAGACCAACGGAAGAAACCAGACTGCTCTGATCAGTGCCTGCATCCGGTATCCCCTCTTTGCCTATCTGTGTATTTCCGATTGATGCCGGTGCACGTGATATCTCATGAGATCCTTTAAAACCTGCGGGTTTTTCAGATTTTGCGGCGAAACGAGGGTGAAAAGAAAACACATATACGGAAAAGAAGGGTAAATCTGTGTAATGAAAAATCCTTTTCATGTGATGCTCATTCCGACGTTAGGCTGTCCTTCCAAGTGCAGTTATTGCTGGAGTTCTGATGAAGGATCGCCGATAATGAGCATCGAGACCATCAAAGAAGTGGTCGCATGGCTCAAGGATTTCCGGACAGACCGTGTCACCTTCACCTTCCATGGGGGAGAACCGCTCCTTGCCGGTGCTGATTTTTACCGTCAGGCGCTGCCGCTGCTCTCCCGTGGGTTGCCCCAGCTTAACCCGGAATTTGCCCTGCAGTCCAATCTCTGGAGGATGACCCCCGAAATCGCCCAGGTCCTCGCGGAGTATCATGTGCCGATCGGCTCCAGTATTGACGGCCCAAAAGAGATCAATGACCTGCAGAGAGGCAACGGGTACTTCGAGAAGACCATGCGGGGCTATGAGATTGCAAAGGCTCATGGTCTCAATGTGAGATTCATCTGCACGTTTACCAACCAGTCCGTCAAGTCCCGCGAGGAGATCTTTTCCTTTTTTTTAAAAAACGGTTTTACCCTGAAGCTCCATCCCGCACTGCCATCGCTGCGGTCGGAAAATCCCCGCCGGTGGGCGCTGGAACCTGAAGAATATGGAGACCTGCTGGTATACCTTCTCGATAAATCGCTCGAACACCTGCAGGAGATCGATGTGATGAATATCAACGACCTGTTCCGGTGCGTGTTCACCCGGAGGGGCAATGTCTGTACATTTGCAGACTGCATGGGAAACACCTTTGCGGTTGGACCCGACGGGAGCATCTATCCCTGTTACCGGTTCGTCGGCATGCCGGAATACATAATGGGCAACGTGTATGACCATCCCACCGTTGACGATCTTGCCAAATCCGATGCATGGAAACTGATGTTTGGGTATAAGGAGTATGTTGACACCACATGCGGGGAATGCAAACATATCAGATATTGCCGGGGCGGCTGTCCCTACAATGCCATTGCACCGACTGACGGTAAAATACAAGGCGTTGACCCCCACTGTGTTGCCTACAAGAGGATCTTTGACGAGATAACGGACCGGCTCAATAAAGAGATGGGAGAGTCCCCGATGATGGAGATGGGTTTTTTGTCAAAACCCAAGAAGGGAGCCAGACCGAAAGTCATGGCATTAATGCATAAGATGGTATCAACATAATATCAACTCAACTTTTTTTTCGTTAAAGTAAATTTACATGCGTAAAATCCTGCAATTTTTGCTTCTTTTATAAAACGGGCAAATTTAATTGCGATCCGAGGAATTTTGTTTCGAAACCTTTTAATGAAGTACAGACCAATTTTAGAATGACCACAAAGAGTTTTAACTCGATGTGCGTGGCATTGCATTTTGAATACTCTCGTGCACTCTTCAGCACGCAGGGAGGAGGCTAAATGGAGAATATTGTATTTGGCATTGGAATTGCTGCATTGACAGGAGCTCTTGCCACCGTAGCCGGAGCTGCGGAAGATACTGAGTCCAACATCGGATCACAAGGTGACCCGAACTCACAGGTCCAGCTCGCTCCGCAAATGGGTTTCCTGCACCGCATCTTCAATAAGGCGGTCGCAGGTGAACCCCCGGCATACGGGCTCTGGTGCGCTCTGGGCGCCGGACTCGCATGGGCATTTATGGCAATGCAGATCAACGCGGTCCTCGCGATCGTCCTTGGCAGCGTCATCGCGGTCTTTGTCCAGGGCGTGTACGCAACCACCGCTTATCTCGGCAGGACGGCAAGCCTGAAGAAATTCGGGCAGCCGGTCTACGTGGACATATTGAAGTCCATGACTACGGTAACGATGGCACACGCGTTCGTCGCCATCTTCTGTACCGTCACCCTTTGTTATCTCATGAACGCTGCACTCGGGCACCCGTTCCCGCTGCCGTTACTCGGCCTGTTATGGGGCATTGCACTTGGTGCAGCAGGGTCAGCGGTCGGCAACCCCTACTATGGTAAGGAACGCCAGTACCAGAACCAGAAGTTTGGTGCAGGTGTCCCAATCTCGGCGTCCGGTAACATCGTACGGTACGCAGAAGCCGGTGAGCGCAACTCACTGGACAACGGGTTCTTCACCGCAAAGCTTGGTGGCCCCGCATCCGGTGTCTGTTTTGGTCTGATCGTATTCCTCGAACTCTGGCGAACGATCCTCTTTGAGAAGATCGGTGCCGGCTGGGGTGCGATCATTGTCGGTGTCCTGATGATCCTGGTCTTTACCATAATCGACCGGTACATCGAAGTCTGGGCACGCAAGACCTACGGACCCTACGCAAAACCTGAGGAGGCGTCCTCATGAGCGCAGTTGCAGCAAAACCAACAGCGGGCGGCGCAATGAACCCGACCGCAATGGCGGTGGGCGTCGTCCTGCTGCTCGTTATCCTCGGGATTTGCTGGAGGGTTTCTCCCGGGCTCGGGCTCATGGCACTCATTGGCATGGTTGTCGGTGGCGTCCTGATCGGATTCGGCACTCACTTCGTGCCGGTCGGCGGTGCTCCGGCGGCAATGGGACAGGCTCCCGGTATTGCAACCGGTGTTGCGATGCTGGCTGCCGGTGCCGGGCTTGCCGGGCTCTTCGGCGGTGCCTGGGCAGCAGACCAGGGACTTGTCGTCGCGGTCGTTACCGGCGCTGTCGGCGGGGGACTGATGATGGCAATCACCTGTATGATGGTGAACTTCATCTACGTCTTTGGCATGGGCATTCCTGCAGCATCAGGTAAAGTCTTAAATGACCCCATCACCGGAGACTCACAGAAGGAATTCAAATCCCAGGGAACTGAAGGTCACGGTCTTCCGTTTGTCTCATTTGTCGGTGGTGTAATCGGAGGTATTCTCGCTGGAGGCGGCGGCACGCTCATCTACCTGATGATCCTTGACGTATACAAGGCAACACTCCCCACGATGATGAAGGCAACCGAGGCGCAGATCATGCCGATCGCAATCTCGGCAGCCGGCATATTCGCCGTCGGAATATTCCTTGTGAATGCGGTACTGACAGCATACAACATTACCGGAACGATCGAAGGTCCCCACGACCCGAAATTCAAGCGGTGGCCGCGGGCAATCGTCGCTTCCGCTGTCGCATCGGCGCTCTGCGGACTGGCTGCGATCCTGATCGTGGTGATGTGAGGTGGAGAAATGACAGTTAAAATTGAAGTTATTGCAGGGGGCATCCCGCACACCAAGATCATGGTGGCAGGTATCATTGCCAGCCTTGTCTGTCTCTACCTGTCCTACCTGAACGTGGTAACGAATACCGAGATGTTCTCATTCTTCGGCGGACTTGCCGTGATCGTTGCCCTCGTCTGGGGCAGTAACACGATCAAGGTGCTGTGCAGCTACGGTATCGGTACCGGTGTTCCTTCAGCAGGTATGATCGCGTTTGGATCCGGTGTTATTGCGATGCTGCTTGCGACCAAGTTTGGTGTCGCAGCCCCGATCGTCGCTCTCGTGCTCGCAGCCGTGGTCGGTCTGATCCTCGGCTACCTCTCAAACGAAGTCCTGAATATGAAGATCCCGGCGATGGTCCAGTCGCTCACGGAGCTTGCCGTTGTAGGTGCATTCACCCTTATGGGATTCGCAGTCCTGATGACCGGCGGGTTCACGTTTGCAGCACTGACAACCGGTACGGTCACAATTCTTGGCCTGAGTCTTCCCAGCTTCCAGGCAACCTTCATGGGCGGATGCCTGATTGCAGTGGCGTTCATGCTCGGTGCACTGGCAATCCAGCACCCGTTCAATGCATGTCTCGGACCCGGCTGGACTCAGGATCGCATGCTCATGCTTGCCGCTGAATGCGGGTTTTTAAGCATGTTCGTGGCAGCAATCATGTCCTTTGCGCTCATCACAGCGGGTTCAGCACTGATCTCACTTATTATCGCACTCGTCGGGTGGGGATACACGTACATGCAGTACATTGAGTTCTCCAAGCGTGACGCAGCGTCATGGCTCGATGCTAAACCGATTCCAGACGTGGAGGGACAGTAAATGGCATACATTCTGGTTCTTCCGGAATACGGGCTTGTTGCTGACCCGATGATTGGAATTATTACGACTGCCGGCCAATCGTTCGGACCCATACTTGAGAAAGTTGGGATCCTTGAAACAATATCTGACGATATGGTCAATATGCTCTCGGGCGAGGGCAACTACCTTGCATCGTTCCCGAACAGGGAGATGTCGCTCAAGATTGCCGGCACTATGAACTCGTACTGGTACGGTCTTGCTATCGGACTACTCATTGCAGGAGTCATTGCATTCCAGCTGATCAAGGTGGGCTAATATGGCAAACAAGAAATCACCAGCAAGCGGCTGGCCACTCGTCAAGGGTGACTTCATCTCAAGCGATGCAAACTCCCCGGTGGCAGTTGTTACCATGGGATCTCACCTCGACGAGAAGGGTATCTGTGATGCAGGTGCTGCAATGTGCGGATCCTGTAAGACAGAAAACCTCGGGCTCGAAAAGGTTATCGCCAATATCGTCG
>JAPKXV010000109.1 GCA_026394635.1 Methanoregula sp.
AAGCCATATGTAATTTGGTATCGTAGTGGGCTGACCCATCCACGTAACTACCCTAAATTACTGCCCGTTTGGAAATTAAGAGGTAATTTAAAATTTCCGTGTTACATGTGTCAGTTGCGGGCGCTCAAATAGCCTTCCATGACAGCGCGAACTGCCCGGAATGTAAGACGATCCCCCTCCTCAAATCTTATCAAAAAAATATATCTAAAATTCTTCTCAATGAACCACAAAGTTTATTAAACAATAAAAAAATCACAATACTTTATGCCAGAAAGTCCACCAGCACTATCAGTATCAATTTATAATGAAGTATTTCGGGTTTTGTATGAGCAAGTAGGCCATAGTACGGCCATTCGAATGACAAGACAAGAATTGGAAGCTCATGCACCTATCATTCCTCAGATCTCGATTCTTGGATGTCTGCAAAAGTACGAAGGGGACAAATTAATAAACTGCACCAAGAAGGATGTCATTTTTACTCCCCAAGATCTCAACAATGACTATAATGAGTTTCATCTTACCTCCTTGGGAGCAAACACGGCTAATCATTATAGTGAAGATAAGGATCATAAAATAATAGTTCAGTAAAAACCTGTCTTCTTGCATGACAGCACCAGCTGTAAATCAGTGGCTTGCCCACGCGGCGAGAGGTAGAGTCCCGATCTGTGTCAGGTACGATACCGATCCTTTTTTACAAAACCATCCGGTAAATCTCCGTAACTAGGTCCCTCCAATCATAGAAAATAATATATAATGTCAATATGATGATTTCATCATGAAAGAAGACAACGTTAGCCCGGATTCTACCACACTGGAAAAAAAATCGGGTTATCAAGACATTTACAAGATGGCTGCTCCCGCGATGGCCGGTCCAGACGATCTCAGATTGACACATGGTATCCCACTCCCGTCCGCAGAACCCCCGTATAAAGTGACCTCGCCCGCGGATGAAGTCCGTAATAAAGTCCGTAACGATTTCTACGGTACTCTCAGGAAAATCCGGGCTGAAATCGAGAACCTACGGGATTCACTTGATTCGATTAAGAAAGCAAATGCCGCAGACAAGTGCGACAAACGGGATAAAATTTTCAAACCTGCCTGGGACGAGAACCAGAAGATTATTCAAGCCAACATTGAGCCGGTGGCAGAAATGTTCGCTCGGTTCAGCCAAGAGATCTATTCACGGGAACCCGGTGGTTCCGAACTCTATGATGATAAGAGCGATGAGGTGACCCGGCTTGAGAACCAGTGGGAGCGGTTCGTAAATATTTGGGACCGTCTCGGGAAATCAAAGAAGTTTGATGAAACCGCAGAGTTCCTGGGACGGATCGATGACCTCGACAAACTCCTCTGCGGGATGATTTTCCGGATCAATATCCTCACCATCCCGGGGAGGATCAATGACCATTTCGAAACCCTCTTGCCGGGGCAGGAACTGAACTTTTCTGAAAACTTTGGTGACGAGCTGTGTAAGAAAGATGATGCCTCTCCTGTCCTGACCTATATAAAAAATCATCCCAAGTGTATCAATGGAGTGGTGAATGAGGAAAAAGGTATCATCTACAAGGTAGACCCCCGTGCCTGGCGAAGGATTATCAGCATCGCTGTAATCGGCGTCATCTGGATCGTAACTGCCATTGGAGTATTTCTCCTCCCGGCGATCCTGTCGCTCACCCGGTACCCATTCAGCATTACCGTACCCAACATAACCATCGCGAATGTTTCGGTGACAATCCTCAACTTTGCTTCTTCAACACCAGTTGATACAACAATAACCGGGTATTTCCTATGCGTCTGTTATGCCCTTGTTATCCTCGGTGGCCTTGCCCATATCCTGATTGGAGGACTTAAACAGGCAAAATCCGCTCCGGCCGGCAGTCGGCTTGCCGTGGAAGGCTGGATTCGGTGGTTCCATATCAACGAGCAGCAGAACTGGGCAGCAGCACTTTCCCTCTTCGTGGGATTTATTTTTATGATCGTTGTCCTGAAAACAGCGGATTATGTAACCGCGTTTTTCATCGGGTATAGCATTGACAGTATCGTTGAACTGTTTAACACCCGGCTCGATGTTGCTGCAACGGCAAAAACTGCAGAGATCAAAAAGATCGTTTCCCCCAAGAGCACAGATACGGCAACCTGATTCCTTTATACTACCGGTGTCTTCTGTATTTGGAACAAAACTCCTTTTTTCAGCCAGATCCAGTTTACCCATCGAATTTTTCTCCATGCACCACAGGAATACAATGATGCTATTCTTGGGCATGTTCCAGATAATGCCATACTGACGCTGGGGTGAAAGTTTACCCATGACGGTTTAAAGTGGTATCACAATCAAGACAGAGTACGGACGAAAAACGGATGATATGGTTATCGGTCTTTGTTGCGGGGTTAATTTAGCGGTTTCTCTCCGGCTCATGATGTACGAATTTGATTATCACGGTCTCAGCTACCTAGCGGTGATGTTGGGCTTTTATGCGGTGGTTGTTCTTCTGTGTGAGAGCGTATACATCTATGATACATTCCGGCGGCTGCCACAGGGAGATAAAGACAGGTTCTGGAAATTGCGGTAAACGATTCATGGCAGATTAGGGTCGGCTCGTCCACGTTTGACAGTAAATCCCGCCACTGCGGTTCAGGATGAGACCGGCAGGAATTCATATTGATTTACAAAAATTTTAAGATTGGGGTCTCTTAAAATCCTATTTACGATATAAAACCCATCCTCGCACAACCAGAGAACATTAACGATATGCCTGCAAATACATTACCTGTAAAAGATGGCAACAGCACAGGGTATGAGCGGGATTGACGTCAGGGCGGTAACGCAGGAGCTTGAAGAAAAACTTCCGCTCTGGATCGATAAAGTATACCAGTTTGACACCCGCACGCTCGGCATCCGGTTGAACGGCGAAGAGCATGCAAAATACCAGCTGCTCATCGAGTCCGGGCGCCGGGCGCACCTTGTTCATACATTCCCATCCCCACCAAAGAACCCGCCCCAGTACGCG
>JAPKXV010000416.1 GCA_026394635.1 Methanoregula sp.
CCTTCACACATCCACCATCACTCACCTCGTAAAAAAAGGTGTTTACATCTCAATTTTTGAAGCTGACGGGACACCGGTGAGCACAATTTGCCCGTACGGCAACGATGTTCCCGAGGGTATGCGGGCGCTCCAGATCGACGCTCCCCGTCACCGGTACGCGGTAGGGCTCGCCGGGGGATCGATCAGATCGCGTTTGCTCTTTTTGCAAAGACTTGAAGAATCTTTTGGGTCGTCCCTGCTCTATGATGGAGAGATTGAGATCATTCATAAATCCCTTGAGGAACTGGAATACTTAATCAAACTCGAAGAGATCCGGCGCATTCACCGGCTGACCGCTGATATGTATTACGAGATCCTGTCCCGGGCTCTCCCGCCGGAACTGGGATACCGGCGAAGGAGGCTTACATCCCAGCAGGACGTCGTGAATGCAATGTTTTCGATCGGATACTCGATGCTGTATGGCAACTGCTGTGTCTCGATCCTTGGCGCCCACATGGATCCCGATATTGGTATCCTGCAGGAAGGGCAGGGGGGACTCGTATATGACCTGATCGACCCGTTCAAAGCCACTATGATCGACGAAACGGTCATCAGGGTCGCTGCAGAAAGGATCAGTCCTGACGACTTTGAAATAAGCGGTAACCGTTGTATCCTTTCAGATGAACTTGTGCGGAAACTGATCAACCTGTTCAAAACTTCGATCCGTGTCGGGCAGATCGATGAGCAGGTCTGTTCATTATTGCACGCATTAGTTGACCATGAAGAGTTCAGAATCCTGTACTGATGCGGTTCTCCCCTTTTATGATGGAAAAATCATCGAACTGATTAAAAGAAACATCTGTTGTACTGATATCCCGCACAACCGCACGGGGGCACCCATACAGCATGGAAACAAATTTTTCCAGCACCATGGGTTCCCCGGTTGCATAAACCTGGACTTTTCCGTCAGGTAGATTCATCACGGTTCCCCTGATATTCAGGTCAAGGGCAATCCGCCGCACGCACGCCCTGAACCCGACGCCCTGCACCCTTCCGGATATGAATATCTGGATCGTTTTCATGGATACCGGTCCCGCAAAAATTTTATCGCAAATGAGAGCCTTTCAACTACGGCATCACGTTTTTCATACTGCCGGATATTTGTAGTTGCATCAACCGCATCATCTATGAGAGTCAGTGCCTCATCATAATGACCGGCAGAATGCCATAGCATGGCAATATCGCAAAGGACCATGGAACGACGGGACAGGGGACGGACCTTCATGGCTTCACCCATTGCAGCCCGCATGAAATGTTTTGCGTTCTTCTGGTGCGTTTGCTCCATGAGCAGGATGTACAGTGTTGCATAATACCGTGCCCTTTTTATTCTGTCAGGGATCGTCCGGACTGTTCTTTCAAGACCCTCCCGGTATCCTGCATTACTCTCCGGTGCGTTCATCTGATTCGTCAGGTTCCTGATTTTTTCGTAAGTTGGTGAACATTTTATATCAATCTGCCCGTCCGGATTCCGGAGTTTGTCACGGATAAGATCATATTCTATCGTCTCAGCAGCCCCGTTTGCCTTTTTTGCGATCTGCTTATTGTAGTGGTTCGTTAAAAGGTTCAGATACTGTAAAACAATGCTTTTTTTGACCATATCGGCAATAAAAATACTATCGATTGATGGAGTGATGGATGCGGGCAATCCGATCAAGGAGCTTAAGGATATAGTCACGGTCGTTTGTGCTATCAAAAAGGGAAATGAAGTCCAGGAGAAGCAATGCCTTCTCTGCAGGCAATGTGATAGTGTCGCATTTTTTTTCAATGTGTGAGAGGATTGCCTCTTTTTTATGAGGGTCATGCTGGATCATCCTGAAGATCGCTATCATGGAAATGATGTAATCTGACGGATCGTCAATTGCCGACGCTACCTTAAGGGCATCCTCAACATGTATCGGGTTCTTCTGGTTTTCATAAAACCGGGCAATCGCAAATACAACCTGTTTGTGTGCAGTTGACCTATGTTCATATTCGACGTCAGGCAACAGGTGCACTGCATCATCCAGACATTTCTTTGCAAGACTCTCTGAGATCCCCCGGTATGATTCGATGAGGCCGGCAAGGAGGATAACCTTCTGGTATTTTAGAGGAACACTTTGAAGCGAGGACCGGATATGCTGCAGTATCTCGTTTGCCTTTTTCCGGTCATTTGCCCGCAGGTAGGTCTGGGAGCCATTCAGTAACCAGAACAATCTGGTAAAAGGATCTTTGATCTCCCCCGCTACCC
>JAPKXV010000403.1 GCA_026394635.1 Methanoregula sp.
CATTCCAGCGCCGGCTTGCCGGGCTCTGGACACAACTCCCCATCATCTTAAAGGAAGGTCCCGTGACGTATGACCGTGCAGGGATGTTCCGGGATGTGATCATTCCCTCGATGGCGGAGCACTGCCGGTGCGGGCTGCTCCAGCAGGTGACCCGGCAGATCGCCGCACTCCCGGAATTTCCGGTTGCCCGTAGGCTGCTCGATCTCTGCGGGGGGCACGGGCTCTATGCGATCGCGTTTTGCCAGGCAAATCCCCACCTTGAAGCGGTTGTGTTCGATCTCCCGGAAGTGACGGAAGCAACCCGGGACTTTATTCAAAAGTACCAAGCAGACCGGGTCCGTGTTCTTCCCGGCGATATCTTTACAGATCCTATCGGCGGCGGGTATGACATCATCTTCTCATCATCCAATCCCGGCGGAAAAGTCCCTTCGCTCATCCCGAAAATTGCTGCTGCACTGAATACCGGCGGGCTGTTTATCAACAAACAGGCAATCGATGATATCCCCGAAGATCCTTATACGAGCCTTGAATGGAATCTCTGGACATTTGCGGGAATTCAAAAGCAGATGAAGAGATACGTCTTTTCGAACAGTGTCACCCTCGCTGAATACAACCGGCAGCTTGCCGATCACGGGCTTGTCGTACGCGACGTGGTTCCCATCGATGCAGAGACTGCGATGACGATTGCCGAAAAGGTTGTACGGGCAGATCAGGCAGAGTGACATATGCACCTTGACACCCGCAACGTAACCGAATCGTGCGCATACACGGGATACGTACGGCGCAAAGTTGTCTTCCTTGTTGTCTGCCTGGGAGTACTTGTGCTGCTTGCGTTCGTCTCTGTTGGTGTGGGGAGCGTCATGCTGCCTATCGCTGATGTGATACAGGCACTCCTGCACCACTCACCCGGAAATGCGGAGACGATCATCTGGAACATACGGCTTCCCCGTGTGCTTGCCGCCATCACCTGCGGTGCAGGACTTGCGGCAGCCGGTGTCGTGATGCAGTCAGTATTACGCAACCCGTTAAGTTCTCCCTACACGCTGGGCATCTCACAGGCAGCAGCCTTCGGGGCAGCATTCGCCATCACAACCCTCGGCGCCGGGACACTCGGGCGCCTGCTCTCTGACGCAATCGTTGTCAATAACCCATGGCTCGTGACCATCTGTGCATTCATCTCCTCACTTGTCGCAACCGCCGTGATCCTTCTCGTGGCAAAATACCGGAGTATCTCCCCGGAGGTAATGATCCTTGTCGGCGTCGCTCTTGCAGCATTGTTCACGGCAGGGACAACCTTCCTCCAGTATTTCTCCAGCGCAGAACAGATCGCCGCGATTGTCTTCTGGACATTCGGGGATGTAGGGCGGGCATCGTGGACGGATCTCGCGATCATCGTTGCCGTGGTTATACCCTGCACCGGGTATTTTATGGTCAGGCGCTGGGATTACAACGCACTCGACAGCGGCGATGAAACGGCAAAGAGTCTCGGCGTGCATGTTGAACGGGTACGGACGATCGCGATGCTCCTCGCTTCCCTCGTTGCAGCGGTTGTCGTTTCGTTCCTCGGCATCATCGGGTTTATCGGGCTCGTAAGCCCCCATATGGTTCGACGTTTTATTGGCGATGACCAGCGGTATCTCTTATTTGGCTCCTGTCTTGCCGGGAGCATCCTGCTCCTTGGTGCAGACACGGTTGCCCGGATCATCATCGCTCCCGCTGTTTTGCCGGTGGGTGTCCTTACCGCATTTCTTGGCGCTCCCCTGTTTCTCTACCTGCTCATACGGGGGTACCGTTCATGATCCTGAACGTGGAAAAACAGTCATCCCGTGCTGCGGGATATCGGGTGTGAAGCCATTCCCGGAGAGATTGTCGCCATCCTCGGACCAAACGGTGCCGGCAAGACGACACTGTTGCGCTGCCTGAACGCATCGCTCCGTTCGTACACTGGTACGGTCATGCTGGGCGAACAGGACATTCTCGCGTCGTCCAGAAGAGAGATCGCGCAGTCGATGGCATACGTCCCCCAGCACATCGAGTCCCAACGGGTGACGGCGTTTGATGCGATCCTCCTTGGCAGGCGTCCGTGGATTGGATGGGATATGCGCCGGGACGATATCCTGAAAGTGCAGGCAGTCATCGATCAGCTCAACTTAACCGATCTTGCCCTCCGGCATATCGATGCAATGAGCGGCGGAGAACTCCAGAAAGTTGCGATCGCCCGTGCGCTGGTGCAGGAGCCCCGTGTGCTGCTGCTCGATGAACCGACAAGCAGCCTCGACTTAAAGAACCAGCACGAGATCATGCGGTTTATCCGTTCTGTCGTGCGGGCTCATCATCTTACGGCGCTCATGACGATGCACGATCTCAACCTCGCGCTGCACTACGCGGACAAGTTTGTCCTGTTAAAGGAGGGGTGTGTGTTCTGTGCCGGGAATGAAGAGGTCATTACGCCAGAGTTGATTGAGGCGGTGTATGGGATTCCTGTCACCATTGAGCAGTGGTGCGGGAGGCAGGTTGTTGTGCCGTTGTCGAACGAGGAACCCGAATTCATATCCAGACCGTGTACCACCGGCGGGTGATTGAAATGTGACCGTACATGCTATACACACTAT
>JAPKXV010000272.1 GCA_026394635.1 Methanoregula sp.
TCACGGAGATGCACTTGTGCATCTTCCAGTCTTCCCGTGTAGAACAGGTTGGTTGCGGCAAGGACTTCCACCGGCTGGTCTTTTTCAGCCGCAAGCACCCGCATGCAGAGGGTCAGGGACTCCTGGTACCGCCCGTCCTCAAAGAGCCGGAACGCCTCTTTTTTCTGTTCCTGTACTGTGGCAGGAATCATGGGCTCACCGGGCTGAACCGGACTTTCATGAGCCCGGCAAGCATCCTGATCATGTCACGCCGCTGGACCCGCGAGTCACCGGTATTCTGCCAATGGATAGGAAATTCCCCTACAGAAAACCCTTCCCTTTTCAACCTCCAGAGGATCTCGACATCGAACTCAAATCCCGTCGAGATCATCCGGGGCAGGATCACATCGACCGCACGCTTCCGGAACACCTTTGCACCGCACTGGGTATCGTGGTAGCGCAGCCCGAACAGGATGCGGATGATCAGGTTGAACGCCCTGCTCTCCAGTTGCCGAAGCACCCCCTGTTTTACCGTAAGGACGGCCCCCCCGACCCAGCGGGATCCGATTGCGCCGTCATACGCAGAGAGCTGCGAGAAGAGCTGCATCATCTCACCGATACCGGTTGACCCGTCGGCATCCAGATAGCCCACGAATTCTTCCTGTGCTGCTTTCATGCCTGCGATCACACCACCTCCTTTGCCTAACCGGCGGGGAAATGTCAGGCACCGGATATTCAGGTCAGGACGGGTGCCGGAGATCTGCCGGACAACATCGGGTGTGCGGTCATCCCCGTCGCACACGACAATCAGTTCTCCTGAAAATGCCCCGATCCGGTCAAACAGCGAAGCGATGCGCGCCGCCTCGTTATAGGCAGGGATTACAAGGCTGTACCTGATAGCGGGAGGGGCATTCATAGGTCATCTGGTGTTATTTCCGGTTCAGCCGGGCAATAATTGCCTCACCGAACGCGGTTGCAGCGGCGGGACCGTCTGCGGTTATTACGGGAGGGTCTGGTACAACAGGAGTGTCGATAATAACGGCACCTCCTGCTTTCATCTCCGCTAAGGACTCCGGTGTCCTGAAGAATGTTGCTTTTTTGCCTTTCAGTAATCCTGCCCTCGCAAGCACGACCGGGGAGAGGCAGATGGCGGCAACAATTTTCTTCTGGGCATTAAACACCTCCGCCAGGTGTATGAGGTTTTTGTCTGCCCAGAGATGGGCAGGTGAACCGGCCCCGCCGACGATCACAAGGCCGGAGTACAGCGAAGGGTTGACACGGTCAAAGGTGAGCGAAGCCTGTGCTGTTCCCCCGAGCATCCCGGTGCAGGTGCCGGTCTTTGTGGATGCAATATCAAACCCGATCCCCGCCCTCTGGAATACTGCGATCGGGTCGTTCAGCTCTTCGTCCCTGTACCGTTCCGGTGCAATGGCGACGAGGAGTTTCATACTGTACCTGTGGTATCACTAAACGAATAACATTACTGGTGCTCACCGAGGTGCCGGGCGAGCGCGGTATTGCTTTTGTATCTCTGTGCAATCCCAAGTGCTGTCGATCGCAGAGCATTATGGTCCTGCAGGCAACTCTCCGGTGGTGCGGATTTGCGCAGGATCGCAGAGGTATTTTCCGTTATCTGGATCAGCTCGGTCGCAATCAGGGCATTGAGCCAGATCAGGTCGGCAAGCATCTGACGGGTTTCATCGTTCTGCATGATCGTACATTTTTGCAGGGTGCGTATAAATAAGGCACAACACCCCATGGCAACCTTCATCGTCCGGCGCTGCCGATCACTGATGACAACGATGTCATATCCTGAAAAGATAAAAAAAGAGGGGAGGGGTGCAAACCCGTTCTTCTGCCTGATGGGGATCGATGTGGTGAGCATGGAAGCAGGCAGGGCTGTCCTCCGTATGGAGGTGCGGCCCGATATGTGCAACGGGGTGGGATGGCTGCAGGGCGGGATGTTCACGTCGCTTGCCGATGAAGCAATGGCGCTTGCCCTGTACCCGGTCCTCTCACCGCATGAAGGGATCGCGACCATCTCGGAATCAACCAGTTTTATCAGGGGGGTCCGGGACGGGGTAGTCCTCGCGGAAGGCCGGGTGATCAGGAAGGGAAGACGGGTTGCATTCGCCGAGGGGGATGTCAGGTTGGATGACAGGGAAAAGACGATCGTATCGCGGACATCCGCCGCGTTTGCGGTAACAGCAAAGAGATCAGAATAGGGTTTTTTTAAAGGATTTTAAGATGCTACGGGTGTTGAGAAAAAAAGTTAAAAAGAGAAAAACCCGGTTTTTTTTAAAATATTATTTTTTCTTTCCTTTCTTTTCAGCTGCAGAATCTCCTGACGGTTTTTTCTTCAGCACGTAATAAGCAACACCGCACCCGACTACGATCAGTGCGATCA
>JAPKXV010000313.1 GCA_026394635.1 Methanoregula sp.
CATACCTTGAGAAGGGAATAATCACTCCTGCAAGGATGCGGGCGGTGGATAAAAATGCGGTCGCTCTGGGAGTGACCGGACTGCAGCTCATGGAGAGCGCTGGCAGGGCGCTTGCGGAGTGTGCCCTCCAGCAGCACCCCGCCCGTATTCTTATCCTCTGCGGGAAGGGCAATAACGGGGGGGACGGTATGGTGGCGGCACGCCACCTCCAGCAAGACGTTGAGACGGATGTCCTTTATGTAGACACCCGGGGGCGCTCTCCATCCTGTGAACACCAGATAAAGGCACTTACCCACTGCAGGGTTGGGTTGTACCCGGTGCAGTGCCGGGATGATGTCCTGAACCAGAAACAGTTATTCAATAAAGCGGATGTGATCATCGATGCCCTGCTTGGTATTGGCGCATCCGGCACCCTGCAGGAACCAATCGCCGCATGTGTCGAATCTGCCAATGCAGCACAGGCAACGATCATCGCTGCTGATATCCCGACACCCGGTATGCGTTCTGACGTGATCTGCGCGTTCCACCGTGCCAAAGTTGAGGGGTCGCTGGTCAGGGACATCGGAATCCCGGTAGAAGCGGAATGCTGTGTCGGGCCGGGTGATCTTACGCTCCTGCCGCTGCGCAAGAACGATGCCCACAAAGGGGCGGGCGGGGAGGTGCTCGTGATCGGTGGCGGGCCCTACCAGGGAGCCCCCTACCTTGCGGGACTGGGTGCATTGCGGGCAGGAGCCGACATCGTCCGGATCGCATCGCCGGTCTTTGAGCCGGTGCCTGACCTGATCTACGAACCGATAGGCGGCAAAAAGATTGGGAGTGAACATATCGAACGGCTCATTGCGCTGGCACAAAAAGCGGACGTTGTTGTCTGTGGCAACGGTCTTGGTGCCGACAGCCACGATGTCGTCTGTGCGATTGCTCCCCATTGCAAAAAAGCGGTCTTTGATGCCGATGCCCTCCGGCTCCCGCTGCCCGTGGCACAGGAAGAGACCATTTATACCCCGCACGCCGGAGAGTTTGCCCGGATTACCGGAACAGCCGTTGCCGGGGACCCGATCGCCCGTGCACAATGTGCAAAGGCTGCAAAGATTCCGGGAACGCTCCTTCTCAAGGGGCCGGTTGACGTGATCACCGATGGCGGGCGGGTCCGGTTCAACCTCACCGGTTGTCCTGCAATGACCGTCGGGGGAACAGGAGATGTACTTGCCGGCGTGGCAGGTGCCCTGCTCTGCCAGATCCCTGCATTCGAAGCGGCGTGTATTGCTGCATATGTGAACGGCAGGGCAGGTATGGCAGTAGAAAAGGAGCGGGGCGAGGGGATGCTCGCTTCGGATCTGGTGGACCGGATCCCGTCCGAATTGTTCAGGGAGCGAAAAACCCATGGCTGAATTCACGCATATCAAAAACGACCGTGCGCAGATGGTGGACGTGACGGCAAAGGCTGATGTCGTGCGCGAGGCGGTTGCAACCGGTAAAATCTACCTGCGGGACGAAACGCTTCGCGCAATCCATGAAGGGAATGTCGTGAAAGGCAACGTGCTTGCCACTGCACGGGTGGCGGCGACTATTGCTGTCAAGGACACACCCCGTATTATCCCCATGTGCCATACGATCCCCATTGGTGCGATCACGGTTGATTTTGTTGAGGGGGCCGGGTTCATCGAGGCAACGGTGCGGGTGAAATCAACGGGAAAGACCGGCGTCGAGATGGAAGCGCTCACCGGGGTGTCCGTGGCATTGCTCACCATCTGGGACATGGTAAAGTCGGCAGAGAAGGATAACGATGGGCAGTACCCCGTCACACGCATCGCCGAAATCCACGTCCTTGAAAAACGCAAGGGCACGTAACAAAGCGGGACAACCGAGCACTTTTATAACCCGCCGGTCATACTATTAAGGAACACGGGATACGTCCCGTACAAAAGGAATGTAGCTTGGAAACAAGCCGAACCTTACAGGTGAAACACAATGGTCAAATCAATGTATGCCTATGTCAGGGAGGCATGGAAACGACCTGACAAGAGTGATGTGGAAGCCCTTCTCTGGGACCGGATGCAGGTCTGGCGCCGTGAAGGAAGTGTTGTCCGTGTCGAACACCCGACCCGGATCGATCGCGCACGGGCGCTTGGGTTCCGCGCGAAGCAGGGCATCGCCGTTGCGCGCGTGAAAGTGCGCAGGGGAGGGCGCCGGCGCTCACGGTACGTCCGCGCACGCCGCTCCGCCCGTATGGGCAAGAACCGGCTTACACCCGCAAAGAGCCTCCAGCGCATTGCGGAGGAGCGCGCGTCCCGCAGGTTCCCGAACATGGAAGTGCTCAACTCCTACTGGGTTGGCCAGGACGGCAAGCTCAAATATTACGAGGTTATTCTCGTGGACGGGCACCACCCGGCGATAAAGAGCGACCGTAAGCTTGCATGGATCGGGGATCCAACCCACCGCGGGCGTGCCGAACGCGGCAAGACCTCAGCAGGACGAAAGGGCCGCGGCATGGGCACCCGGGGCTTCGGGACAGAAAAGACCCGCCCCTCCATCCGCTCCCATGCAAACCAGGGCAAATAATCTTATCCCTTTTTTAAGCAACATCTCTGCATGAAGATCACCGATTCCTGTGTTTATCCCCGCCCGACGGGAGACTCTTCGGTGAAGCGCATGGCGCTCGAAGCGCACGAGCTTGGTTTTGACAGCCTTGTTGCCGTTAATACCCCGCCGTGCGAACATTTCGGGGTGACCGTGGAGACCGGCGTGGTAATCGGGGAGGTGCCCGCACAGGAAGTTTCCCGTGAGGTAAAGCACGGCAGGGAAAGAGGGGCTGTTGTATCCGTGCTGGCGGGCGACAACGGGAGGAACCGCATGGTGCTCGGAATACGGGGGGTCCATGTCCTCTGCGGGATCCACAGCACCGACAGGCACGCGTTCGACCACGTGACATCAAAGATGGCGGCAGACAACGGTGTTGCGATTGATATCAGCCTTGCTCCCGTCATCCATGGGCGCGGGGTGCACCGCCAGAAGGCGCTGGACCGGTACCATGACATCCTGCTCCTGCACCGCAGGTTTGAATTCCCCCTTGTGATCTCGTCCCACGCACGGTCGGTGCTGGACATGAGATCGGTGCGTGAATTTTCCGGGCTTGCGTCGGTCATAGGACTTGACATCCCTGATGTGGAGCAGGCGCTTTCCACTATGGGAATGATACGGTCAGGGTGACACCGCGCCCCCCGACGCTCCGGGAGAAGCGCAGGTATGTGCTTGCCCGTATTGATCCTCACGGCACCGCTCCCGATCCAAAAGAACTCTACTATGCAGTCCATGAAGCCGTCACGTCCCTCTGGGGCGATGCAGCCGGTGCCCTGATACATGGGGCAGTGATCGCGGTTGAGGGGGAGTATGCAATCGTGCGCTGCCGGAGGGGGACCGAACGCGAGCTTACGATCGCACTTTCCACGGTGATTTCCTGCGGGGGGAGACGGGTGGCGCTGCGCACGGTTGCCGCATCGGGGACGATTGAGAGCCTGCGGGAGCGCATTGCAGCATTGCAGGAACCAGCGCCGGTACCAGGTGTGCCGGCAGAATGCACGATCGACGGGATGACATATCCGGTCTGCTGGTGTGCAGGTCAGAAGATTGATGTGATTGAAAAGGGATTTAAAAATACAACACGATTCTTTTTGACAAGAGAAGATCTTGAGGATTAATAATGCAACCACAATACCAGATGGGATACGATCGGGCGATCACGGTTTTTTCACCCGATGGCAGGCTCTACCAGGTAGAGTACGCAAGGGAGGCGGTCAAGCGCGGGACGACCGCAGTCGGGATCAAGGCAAAGGACGGCGTCGTCCTTATCGTGGACAAGCGCGTGAGCAGCAAACTGCTCGAACCCTCGTCTATTGAAAAAATTTTCAAGATCGATGAGCACATCGGTGTCGCATCATCGGGCCTTGTCGGTGATGCCCGGGCGCTTGTTGACCGTGCCCGGGTCGAATGCCAGATCAACCGTGTCTCCTACGACGAACAGATTGAGGTCGAAGCGCTCGCAAAGAAACTCTGCGACCATATGCAGACGCTCACCCAGTACGGCGGCATCCGCCCGTATGGGACAGCGCTCCTGATCGCCGGTGTGAGTGATGGCGAATGCCGGCTTTTCGAGACTGACCCCTCCGGCACCCTGCTTGAGTACCGGGCGACCGGCATCGGGATCGGAAGGCCTGCTGCGATGAAGGTCTTTGAAGAAGAGTATACGCAGGAAATGGAAGTCAAGGACGTCATTCTCCTTGGGCTCAAAGCGTTGCACTCCGCGACCGAAGGCAAATTCGATGTCGACACGGTCGAGATCGGGGTCATCGGGAAGGAAAAGGCCGTGTTCCGCAAGATGACCAAAGAGGAAGTCGCAGGATTTGTTGAACAGTTCAAGCAGTGATTGGATATGATCCCTCTGGAAAAGTCAGTGCTTGCAAGGCTCGAAAGTTTCGGGGAGCGTTTTGAGATCCTCGTTGACCCGGACCAGGCTGCAAAGGTGCGCCAGGGCGAGAAAATTGATATCGAAGAGGTTGTTGCCGCCCTAGATGTTTTTTCCAATGCGTCTCGGGGCACGCGGGCATCCGATGAGTCGCTCACCAAGGTCTTCCATACAACGGATTTTCCCGTGGTCGCCCACCGGATTATTGTGAAGGGCGAGATCCACCTGACCGCTGAACAGCGCCGCCACATGATCGAGGAGAAGCGCCGGCAGGTCATCACCTTCATTGCCCGTAATGCAATCAACCCCCAGACAGGTCACCCCCACCCGCCCCACCGCATCGAGATGGCGATGGAGGAGGCACGGGTGAACATCGATCCCTTCAAGCACCTTGATGAAATGGTCAAGGAAACGGTCAAGGCGCTGCGCCCCCTCCTCCCGATACGGTTTGAGGAACTCAGGCTCGCGGTGAGAATACCGGCTGATTTTGCGGCTAAGGCATACGGGGACATTGCCGCTGCATCCACCATGGAAAAGGATGAGTGGCAGAAGGACGGTTCGTGGATATGCGTCGTCCGGATCCCTGCCGGCATCCAGACCGAGTTCTATGACTTAATCAACAAGATCACGAAGGGCGAGGGGGTCGTCAAGATCCTCAATCAAGTATATTAATCGTCACGACAAATAGTGAAGGACATACTGTTGGTAATTTTTTATGGCAGGCTCAAAGCAGACAGCAAAGGGAAAGGTAACCGGAAGTTCAGGGAGGTTCGGTTGCAGGTACGGCAGGTTTACCCGCAAACGTGTCGCTGATGTCGAAAAGGTTTCACGCGCATACCACCGCTGCCCGCAGTGCGACATGGTCTCGGTGCACCGGCACGGCACCGGTATCTGGGAGTGCCGGAAGTGCGGGTACAAGTTCGCAGGTGGCGCGTACCAGCCCATGACACCGATGCTGCGCATTGCAATGCGCACGTTTGACCGGACCATTGAACAGGACAAAAAAGGTGCATAATCCGGATCGATTATGGTCAGCTCCTACAAGTGCGCACGGTGCAAACAGAAAGTCGAGATCGACGTCAACGTCCGGTGCCCCTATTGCGGCCACCGCATCCTATTAAAGGAACGTGGCGCTGCAATAAAAGAACTCAAAGCACGATAACGGGACAAACATCCGGGACAATAGTTTCCCATTGTGATACCAATACATTTTTACAATTCTTTTTTGTAACCTTTCACCGTGATTGCATATGCCACCCATGCCCCATGAGGCGGTGTTCAGGTTCAATACAAAGAACGCCGGAAAAATTTATCAGGCGCTTCTTCCGGAACTGTCCGCTGAGGTGAACCCCCGGTCATCAGCCCGCTGCACACTTGAAGGAGACGATGTGCTTGTCCTTTCCGTTGCCGCGGAAGATGCATCAGCACTCCGCGCAAGCCTCAACATGCACCTCAGGCTCATCAGCGTGGCTGATGAAATGCAGGATCTCGTTTGACGGCTCTTAACGGTTCTTGGGTTATTTTTATTACGGGAAAGGATTGCCGGGGATTACTTATTTTTACCGCGGAGCCGAATATTATACCACAACAGGCACACGGTGCCGCACCCGGGGCATCAGGTTCCGGGTAATCCTTACATACATCACCAGGGAGTGTTTACAAATGAACAATATCTCACCCAAAGTCCAGAACCAGGTTGCGATGCTCCAGCAGATCCAGCAGCAACTCCAGACCATCCTTTCCCAGAAGGCGCAGTACGAGATGGCAGCACGCGAGGCAAAGCGGGCGCAGGAAGAGATCAAAGACCTGCCCGAAAATACAGCGATGTACATGAGCGTTGGCTCCGTCATGATGCAGAAGAAAAAAGATGTCGTGAACACGAAGCTTGGCGACAAGGTGGAGACACTCGAACTTCGTATCAAGTCATTAGAAAAACAGGAGAAGATGCTGCAGGGCAAGTTCGAGCAGCTGCAGGCGCAGATCAAGGCGGCACTCGAAGGCAAGAGTGCACCAAACGCAGCGTAATATTTTTTTTGACTTTTTTGATTTTTTGGCTCTGTAGAAATCCCTGATCTCACATCATTACCAGAGATCCATGATGAATTGGTTTTTAATAGATATCGCAAGGGGGGTTACCGCAGTGACGGTGGCGAAGCCCCCAAGAACGTTAAACAAGATGATTTCTACAGAGCCGATTTTTAAAAAAAAATTGGACCGGGTCAGGTCCTGTAGATGAGGTTGATCGCGTTGACCAGCGCTTCGAC
>JAPKXV010000316.1:0-12234 GCA_026394635.1 Methanoregula sp.
TAAAAAAAAATACTTATTGGGCAGCCTGCTCTTCCATCATCGGTTTCTGCAGGATCTGCACGTCCATGATGTTGTGCTGGCGCAATGCGAGCTTCTTTGCCTTGAAGATATTTTTCCCGTCTTTTCCGATGGCAATACCCCGGTCTTCGTCCCTGACATCGATCTGGACTGTCTGTTCCCCGGGTTCGCCTTCAAACGTCATCGTTGTGACCTGTGCCGGTAAGAAGCAGTTTTTGATGAACTGCTCGGGGTTGCTGTTGTATTCGACAACCTCGATCTTCTTTCCCATCACTTCTGACGCCTTCTTGATGCTCGCACCTTTTTTCCCGATCGCAAGGCCCATGTCCCCGGGGTTGACAACAAAAATTAACCTGCCGTTGCGTTCGTCGACGACGCAGTCCCGGCTTCCCGCGCCCGTCAGGCTCTCGAACTGGGAGATCAGGCGCATACTGTCTTCAGTAAGTTTTACTTCAGGCATATCATGCCCTCTTGAGGGAAAGAATATCTGACTCCCCCGGGTTCACAACAGCGAGTGTGCTCACCATGAAGGGCTTGCCGCATGCTTTGCCGAGGGCGACGCTCGAACCTTCAAATGTGTGGATAAAAATATTTTCGTAACTTTTCAGCTGGGTCCTGAATTTCTCCGGGCAGTTCGCTGCGATGACGACGATCTGCGCTTTGCCCTCTTGGATGCATTTCTGGGTTTTGTCCTGGCCTAAAATGACATTTCCAGTTTTAATCGCTCTGCGTAATGAAGCATTAAAATCCATCTGTAATTCACCTAATTTTCAGGTTTTACTGCAATCAGTTTTACGTCACCCGTTCCCAGCTGTATCGGCTGGCCTACGATGACGTTTTCGGTGACACCACTCAGTTCATCGACCTCATTTGCCACGGCTGCATCGAGCAGGTGGTTGACCGTCACTTCGAACGCAGCACGCGAAAGCACACTCTCTTTCTCACCGGCGATCCCGTGCCTGCCGATCTGCTTGACTTCGCCATCCATGCACATCATATCCGCAACAAGCATGATGTGGCGGACATCGACAAGGATACCCTGTTCGCCGAGTGTTGAAAGCGCTTCGTAGATGATCGCGTTCCTTGCCGCTTCGATACCGAGCACCGAGGCAGCCTCGCTGATGTTGTTTGTCCGGGTGCGCGTGGTGTCGACACCGGCAACCTCAAAGACATCTTTTAGGTTGGAGCCTTCAGTATATAGGATATACTCTCCGGTCTCCTTCCTGACCACAACCCGCAGGATGTCATCGATGCCCTGCACGATCACGTTCCGCACATGTTCGGCGAGCTGGAACAGGTTCTGGTAGCTCTCCTCATGCTTGGGCAGGAAGATGATCGTAGCATTATCCTCATCGATCTTGTGCTCGAAGTCACGGTAGTGCCTCCGGTCGCGCATCTTTTTTGGCGCGATATCCATGATCTCCATGGGTGCGATCTTTCTCTTGTCGCAGACCTTGGTGTTCAGGTGGACGACAACCTGCATGTTCTCCATGTCAGTGGTGATGTCCCCGAACTCGTTGAGCGGCGCTGCCTCTATCTGCCAGCTGACCTCGCGTGCCCGGTCACGGTCAATACCATACTCGGATTCAAGGTAGACGGTCATGGTCGGCGTGCTGGGCTCTTTTCTCGCATCCATGATCTCGATGAGCCGCGGCAGTCCCAGCGTGACGTTGATCTCAGCGACTCCCGCGTAGTGGAATGTCCGCATGGTCATCTGGGTGCCCGGTTCCCCGATTGACTGGGCGGCGATGACCCCCACCGCTTCGCACGCCTCAATCCGGGTAGACTGGTATTCCCTGACCACGCGGTCGAAGATCTGTTTGAACTGGGAATCGGACAGCTCTTTGCCTTCCAAAAACCCGCGCAGCTGGTCCTTGGTTTTCGGGGGAAGTGGCGCTGATTCGATCTTTTTTGAAAACTTTTCTGAAATCATCAGACTTCCTCCTTGAGAATGCTCTCCACAATCCCTTTCACGTCAACGGGTTCGCCAAATGCGCTCTTCGTGGGATCGGTGCCGTCTTCGCCGTACTGGAACTGGATGATGCGGCCGCCGGTCGTCCGGACAGTGCCGTCATACGCCACCTTGAGGTCCTGCAGCGCATTGATCATCCGGCGCTGGAGGTACCCGCTCTGCGATGTCCGGACTGCAGTGTCCACAAGACCTTCACGACCGCCAATTGCGTGGAAGAAGAACTCAGTGGGTGAAAGGCCGCCTTTGTAACTGTGTTTGATAAACCCGTGGGCATCGGCGCCCCGGTCGTCTTTCCGGAAATGCGGCAGGGTGCGGCCATCGTACCCACGGACGATGCGTTCCCCACGCACCGACTGCTGGCCGATACAGCCTGCCATCTGGGTGAGGTTCAGCATTGAACCACGGGCGCCGCTCTCTGCCATGAGCACGGCGCTGTTGCCAAGCCCGAGGTGCATGCCCGCGATCTGTCCTGTCTGGTCACGGGCTTTGCCCAGCACCTGCATGATCTGCATCTCGAGCGTCTCCTCAACGGTACGCCCGGGCATCGGTTCCAGCTGGCCGTCCTCGTAGATCTTGATCCTGCGGTCAACGTCCAGCACCGCATTGTTGAGCACGTCCTCAATCTGCCCGAACTCTGTCTTAGATAGGTCTGCGTCATCGATACCGTATGAAAATCCATCCAGCATGATCGCACGGATCGAGAGTTTTGTCAGGTCGTCGATAAACTCTGCAGCCCGCCGCATGCCGTACTGGCGGATGATGCGGTTTACTATCTGGCCGTCGAACGCACCGATCGCTTTCTTGTCGATCGTGCCGGACTCGAGCTTGCCGTTGAAAATCCTGACGTATGCGTCACGTTCGCAGAGCTCCTTTTTACAGGTATCGCAGTTTTTACAGGAACTTGCACGGAAGACCATGTTGAGCTCAGCGGGGAGGATATAGGAGAACGCCTGTTTGTTTGTCCAGTACTCGGTGCCGTTCTCTTCCTTGGTTACTGGAGGAAGGTGCTCGATGGTGGTGAACCGGAGCAGGTACAGAATTTCTTCCTTTTTGAAGTGACGGAGCCCGTGTGTGAGCATAAAGATGCCCGAGATATGGTCGTGGATGCCCCCAATGATTGGTCCGCCGAACCGGGGTGACAGGATGTTTTCATGTACTGAGAGAAGGATGGTTGCCTCCGCCCGCGCCTCTTCCGTCTGCGGAACGTGCATGTTCATTTCATCTCCATCAAAGTCCGCGTTGTAGGGCGGGCATACTGCCGGGTTGAGCCGGAATGTCCTGCCTTCCATGACCTTGACCCGGTGAGCCATGATGCTCATCCGGTGGAGCGAGGGCTGCCGGTTGAAGAGCACTACGTCGCCGTCCCTCAGCTGCCGTTCAACCGTCCAGCCGGGCTCGATCATGTCCGCAACCGTTTCGAGGTTGTCTGCCCCGAGCCTGAGCCTGCGGTTATCCGGCCGTATGACATAGTTTGCCCCGCAGGGTGCGTTCACCGTCGGACGAATCGGGCCGTTCCGTGCAATCTGCTTGAGCTCCTCGATGTTATAGGACGTGACCCGGACCGGGATTGTCATCTCGTTTGCGACCGCACGGGGCACACCGACTTCGGTCACGCTGATATTGGGATCGGGGGATATCACGGTACGGGAGGAGAAGTTCACGCGTTTGCCCGAGAGCGAACCGCGGAACCGGCCGTCCTTGCCTTTGAGGCGCTGGGAGAGTGTCTTTAAGGGCCGTCCGCTCCGGTGCCGTGCCGGGGGACACCCGGCGACCTCGTTATCGAGGTACGTGGTCACATGGTACTGGAGGAGTTCCCAGAGGTCCTCGATGATCAGCTGGGGCGCCCCGGCATCCTGGTTCTCCTTGAACCGCTGGTTGATGCGGATGATGTCCACGAGCTTGTGGGTCAGGTCGTCCTCGGATCGCTGCCCGTTTTCAAGGATGATGGACGGGCGCATCGTGACCGGCGGAACGGGGAGCACGGTCAAAATCGTCCACTCCGGGCGTGCGACTGCCGGGTTTATGCCCAGTGAGACAAGGTCGCTGTCCGGGATCTTTTCCAGCCTCGCACGAATGTCAGCCGGGGTGAGTTTGTGCTCGACTTTTTTACCGTCATCGACCAACACTTCAGAGAATGTCGTCGGTTTTTCAAAATTGATCTTGAGCTGCTGTTCACCGCAGTGGGGACAGATCCGCTCCTTTTTCACGTCTTTTTCCGAGATCTGGTCGCCGGTCTGGTCATCATCAGTACCTACGACCTTTTCAACCTCATTCGGGGACAGCAGGATCCTCCCGCAGGCCCGGCACGAGACACGGAGCAGTTTCCGTATCAGGCGCGTGTACCCGACATGGATGACGGGTTTTGCAAGTTCGATGTGGCCGAAGTGTCCGGGGCACTCGCTTGCCTTCTGGTCGCAGGTCTTGCACCGGAGCCCGGGGTCAATAACCCCGAGGTTGAGGTCCATGAGCCCCTGCGGGTAGGGGAAACCGTCGTCATCATAGGTGTCCGCCCAGATAATTTTCCTCACGCTCATCTCGCGGATCTCTTTTGGAGAGAGTAAACCGAATTCAATTTTTCCAATACGTTTTGGGCTTGGCATGGCACACCTCGTTTCAGACTACGTCCTCAAGTTTCAGTCGTGGGGCGATCCCCATGCTCTTCATCTCGTCCAGCAGGAGCTTGAACGCGTAACTCATCTCCACCGGGTAGATGTCCGTCTCGTTGCCGCAGGCAAGACAGCGGGTCATGTTGCGTTTGCGGTCGAGCATTGCAACCATCCCGCAGTGGGCGCAGACATATTCCACCACCTTGTCGGACTCGTCAAGCAGGCGCTCTTTGAGCGCCATTGCTGCACCGTGCCCGATCATGACATCCCGCTCCATTTCACCGAACCGCAGGCCACCTTCGCGAGCCCTGCCTTCCGTGGGCTGGCGGGTGAGCACCTGCACCGGGCCGCGGGAACGTGCATGCATCTTGGAGGAGACCATGTGGTAGAGTTTCTGGTAGTAGATCACGCCGATGTAGATATCAGCGATGAATGGTTTTCCGGTGATGCCGTCATACATCACCTCGCGCCCGGTATGGGAGAACCCGAGCTTTTTGAGCGACTGCCGGATTGTGCCCTCCAGCTCGCCGCCGAACGCGGTACCGTTGATCCGCCGTCCTTCAAGTGCCCCTACTTTTCCGCCGATCATCTCGAGCATGTGCCCGATCGTCATCCGGCTCGGGATTGCATGGGGATTGATGATCAGGTCAGGCACCAGGCCACTCTCGGTGAACGGCATGTCTTCCTGCTGGGAGATCAGACCGATCACTCCTTTCTGCCCGTGCCGGGAGGCAAACTTGTCACCGACTTCCGGCACACGCAGGTCCCGGGTCCGGACTTTGACGAGGCGCGAGCTGTTCTCGCCCTCCGTGATAATGACCGTATCAACGATGCCGTGCTCGTTGCTGCGCATCGTCACCGACGTGTCACGGCGTTTTTCGACCGTGATCAGGTCGCTTGTGGGCTCTTCAAGGAACCGTGGCGGTGACGTCTTGCCGATCAGGACATCCTTCTCTGCAACGATCGTCTCGGGGTTGATCACCCCGTCTTCATCAAGATTTTTATATGCCTCGGAGCCGTGGGCGCCGCTCACTTCCTCATCGGGGATTTGGATCCGGTCTACCTGTCCACCGGGATACCGGCGCTCTTCGCCTTCGTACGTGCGGAAGAAGTGCGACCTGCCAAGTCCGCGGTCAATCGACGCCTTGTTGAAGATCAGCGCATCTTCTATGTTGAAACCCTCGTAGCTTAAGATTGCCACAACAAAGTTCTGTCCGCCGGGACGGTCATCGGACCCGATCAGCTCTGATGTCTGGGTATGGGTGAGCGGCTTTTGCACGTAATGGAGCAGGTGCCCCCGCGTGTCGGGGCGGAGCTTCATGTTTGAGGCGCCAAAACCCAGCGCCTGTTTGACCATGCCTGCGCCCATCGTGACACGGGGGCTTGCATTGTGCTCGGGGAAGGGTACGTGTGCCGCACCGATACCGAGGATGAGTGAGGGGTCGATCTCGAGGTGGGTATGTTCAGGGGTAACGTTTTCAGGGTTCATCGCGATGAAAAGGTCTTCTTCCTCTTCTGCATCGATAAACTCAAGCATCCCGTGCCGTACGAAGTGGTCGAAGTCAATTTCATGGTTTGAGAGCTTCTCCAGTTCGCCTTCGCTCATCTGGGGTTTGCCGTTTTTTAAGACAATGAGCGGTCGGCGGGCCCGGCCGCGGTCGGTCAGGATCACGACATCGCCGTTATATTCCTTGAAGGAGACATTCATCTCCGTCGAGATGGCCCCCTGCCGGCGCATTCCCCTGATCTTTTCGACAAGTCCTTTTCCGTCTTCGGCAAGCCCGATTAACGCACCGTCAACAAATACGCGCGACTTTTTCATCGGACCTCCCCCCGTATCTTTTCGACACCGAGCGAGTAAAGGATCCGCATCACTTCTGCCTCGTTGTCAATGCCTTTGCTGATCTCCACCATCTGGGCGAAGTTCTTCACCAGACCACAATTCGGCCCTTCGGGGGTTTCACTCGGGCAGATCCTGCCCCACTGGGTCGGGTGCAGGTCACGCGCCTCGAAATGCGGCTGCGACCGCGAGAGCGGCGATATGACGCGACGCAGGTGCGAGAGCACGCTCATGTGGTCAACACGGTCGAGCAGCTGGGAAACACCGGTCCTCCCTCCCACCCAGTTGCCAGTGGCAAGCGGGTGGAGCAGGCGCTCGGTCAGCACGTCAGCACGCACTGCGGTGGCGATCGAGAGGTCACGGTGGCGCATGCTTGCCCGTTCAAGCTGGTACTTGATGTCCCGTGTCAGCCGGTTTAACGAGATACGGAACAGGTCCTCCATCAGGTCGCCGGCAAGCTTCAGGCGCTTGTTGGAGTAATGGTCCTTGTCGTCGATCCGTCGCTTGTCCAGCACGAGGTCAAAGCAGGCTTCCGCCATGCGTCCAAGGAAGTGTCCTTTTGCAAGCCGTTCACTCAGGATCGCTTCGGCATACCCTTCATCTCCCTCCTTAAGACTCCCGTGCTGGTAGTTTAAGTGGGGCAGCAGGTAATTGTCCAGTACGAATTCCGCCCGCTTGCGCTGGTAGTCCTTGGTCTGGTTCGGGGCGAGTTTCTTGCCCACGTACATGATACCACCGTCTACGGAATCGCACTCGCTCTCTTCGAGGTTCTGCATCATGAACGTGAGGATCTCCTCATCAGTGGAGACTGCGTTCACGACTGCCTGGTCGTTTATCATCCCCAGTGCCCGCATGAGGTCGACAAACTTCAGGTGCCCGGCAACCGATGGGAATGAGACTTCGAGCAGGTTTTTCTTGTTCCGCTCGACCACAACGAGGGCACGGTACCCCCGGAACTGGGAGAACACCTTTGCCACATAGATGCGTTCGCTGTACCGCTCGGTGAACTCGGTCATGATCTTGTTCGAAGCAAGGTCCTCAAGCGTCATCAAGACCCGCTCGGTCCCGTTGACGATGAAGTAACCGCCGGGATCAAACGCGTCCTCCCCATGGACGATCCGCTCATTATCATTCATGCCATAGAGGTTGCAGGAAGCAGACCCGACCATGATGGGCAGCTGCCCAATGGTGGTGATGACCGGTTCCTGGCGGTCACTCCCATTGACCAGCGTGAGGCCGAGCTGGATTGGTGCAGCGTACGTCAGGTTCCGGAGCCGGGCTTCGCTGGGGTATAGTTCACCCTGCGACCCGTCAGCTTCCCGCACAAGGGGTTTTTTCACCGCGATCGTGCCAAGCTCCACCCATACCGGCTCATTGTTCTTGCCGCGGTTCTCGATGTCCGTCTCGATGACCCGCTGCTCATCCACGACCTTCTGGAGATTGTGGGTTAAGAAATGGTTATAGGAGTCAAGCTGGTGCCGTGCAACATGCTCCCGTGAAAAATATGCCCGTGACAGTATACTTCTTTCAATCAGAACGATCAACCCTGAATTACTTTTTCGGTCTTCTGGTCACAAGACGGTACGATTCAGCCCTGCCCGCCGTGTGGCTGATTCTAACAATTCGGATGACGTCGTCAACTTCTGCGCCAATGGCTTTTACTGCAGGATCGTCATGGAAAATTTTTGGTAGTTGTTCAGTTGTTATGGAGTAGTGGGAGAGCAGCTTTTTGACTTCCTCCTCACTCGTTATGATATGATCCGGCACCATGATGTGGTTCAACACATTCAGTTTGGTGCTCGTAAAAAGACCCCCGTATCGATCATGTTTCCTCTCAAGACTGCATCACCGGAAAAACCCCACGATTTTTATTCGTGGCAACGGGCCCGGAGGGATTTGAACCCCCGACCACCTGGTTAAAAGCCAGGCGCTCTACCGGACTGAGCTACGAACCCCCAAGGTAAGACGTACAGCATTAATACAATGCAGGAAAAGTATATAAACGTTCTTTCAATAAATAAAATAATTTCAGAAAAAACCACAGACCGGGTCAGAGATTGCTCGTAAACTTGTCGTTGATCGCTTTTAACCGTGCCTCGCTCAAACCGACCTTTTCTTCGAGTTTTGCGATAGCAGCGCGGTCGGACTCAGCGACCTCTTTTCCCGGCACATCCATACCAGCGGACGCACGAAGCACGGTAAGGAGGTTTTTATCCACCTCGATATTTTTCCGGAGCGCGGAGTATTCCTGCAGGATCTCCGGGCTCATCCCTGCATCCTTTGCAAGCAGTATCTCCATCGCGACGTCCTTGCGCCGTTCAAAGATCTTCTCGATCGATTCGAGGAGCTGGGCAGGGTTCACCGGCTTTGAGACAAAGTCGTCGATGCTCAGGCTGTGCTCCTCTGCCTCATCTGCGGTGATCTTCTTTGCCGAGAACATGAGCACGGGAATATTCCGGGTTGCCGGATTTTCCTTGATATGCTCAAGCGTCTCCCAGCCGTCCATGGGTTCCATCATGATGTCCAGCAGGATGAGATCCGGTTTTGTTGTTGCAAGAAGGATAAGGCACTCATCGCCACCATGGGCGGGAACCGGCTGGTAGCCCTTCCGCTTGAGAAGCGCCATCAGCCCGTCGACGATATAGGGGCTGTCGTCCACGATCATGATGGAGTTATTCATCCGAGTGTACCTCTCATGAATTTTTCTGGATATGCAGGGGGTGCCCAGTCACGTGGGAAAAAATATCCTGAAGTACCGGCAACCGAAGAACAGCCCCGCGTAATTTTTTCCTTTTATTACATGATGCTGCAACAATTTCAACCTGTTGCATCTTTGGACAGGGTGCCCGATAACTCGCCCTTGATCTGCTGGAGCCGGCTCTCCTGGAACTTGATATTGGTCTCCATGCTCTTGATCGCACGGGATATCTCGTCGGATACGCGCATTTTCACGTCATTGATATTGTAGGTCGATTCCAGAATTTTCAGTAACCGTTTGTTGACATCGATGCCTTTACTTAACCGTGCATATTCGCTGACTACCTGGTCATCAAACCCTGACTGGCGTGCAATGTCAACATCTGACTTGATACCCTGCCTGCGGTTGAGGACGTGTTCTATCGCATCGTAGAGCTCACGGTGGGTGATGGGTTTTAACACGTAATCTTCGATGTAGATCCCGTATTCCTGTGCCTCTGCAGGGGTGAGCTGTTTTGCCGTGAGCATCAGGACAGGAACCTCCTTCGTCGGCAGGTTCTCCTTGATATGCTCAAGCGTCTCCCAGCCGTCCATGGGTTCCATCATGATGTCCAGTAAGATGAGATCGGGGGTGACCGTCTTGAGGATCTCAAGGCACTCTTCCCCGCCATATGCAGCAACGGTGCGGTAACCGCCCCGCTCAAGCATCGTGACAAATACATCGACGATGAACGGGCTGTCGTCGACAACAAGGATCGTGTACATCACATCACCTCTCCAATATTCTTTGCAATCGTTAAGATCTGGTCGTGAACTTTTGAGGGATCTGCCCGGTCTGAAAGAATTGCGGCGACAAGAAAATTGTCCCCGGAACCCATCACCATGATGGATGCATCGGTTCCCTTTATGGTCACCGATTCCATTGAGTGCATTTTGATGATATTTGCCGCAGATTCTGCAGATGCAAGGATGGTTGCCGTAAGTGCACCGAACCATGGTTCGTTGAGATCGCGGTCAAACACTTTTCCTGCGACAATCCCATCCCTTGAAACTACAGCACATGCCGCTACGCCATCGACGTTTCGGATTTTATCAATAAAACCGGAGATCTTGTCCTTTAACATGGCATCTGCACCCAATACATCATCCTTTGATAATTGATAATACCTGTGGGAACCTTATATACATATCTTTTTTGAATGGCAGCGTTTTCGGGGGAGTTTTGTTTCTTTATCATACAATCGGGTGTTTCTGTTAACCCCGGCCCGGTTTCTCTTGAGTTTTTTTTAAAGAGCCATTGTTTGCATATCACTTCGTGTAAAAACGGTCACTGGTCACTGCTCCTCGTCAAGCACGGTTTTATCTGGTGGGGGATTTGAATATCATTAAATATTATTCCACTGACAGATTGTAAATTATATCAGGGGAAACAGGCAGGTAGATCACGCTGGCAGTCAGGAACACAAACCGCAGAGGTTGCGAAATATCCGGGTTTTCTCATGGCGTATGAGTCTTATATCCTGGTAATCTTCGGGCTGGCAATTTTTTTCCAGCAGTTTATCATGTACCTGATGTACGTACGGATCAAACAATTGCTGCGGGAACTGGATACCATTGAGGGAAAGATCAAGGTCAATGACAATGAACTGGAAAACCTAATGCAGCGGGTAGAAGAGTTCAAAAACATCAATTACGGGGATGAATGGCAGAGATAATGGCTCTGTAGAAATCCCGGTCCAACCTCCGGTATTAGCATTTCCTGCTGGATCGATTTTCCCCGGATATCACAAGGGGGGATGCCAAAGTGGCGGGGGCTTTAGCCCCCGAGAACGTTAAAAAGATGATTTCTACAGAGCCGAGATAATCCCCGTTATTTTACCGGCAGTGTTCATGATAAGATACATAAGCCATATGCACGAATAGTATGAGAGCGGGGCCATAGGGTAGCCTGGCACTCCTAGGAGACTGGGGGTCTTCTGACCTGCGTTCAAATCGCAGTGGCCTCATCATTTTTTAAAAAAATCCGGGGGATGATGAAACTTACCGATACCTGTATCCGGTGTCTTCTCTCCCGGGTGCAGCTGGAGTGTTCGCTTGCCGGTGCATCTTCCGATCTTACCCGGCAGGTGACATCAGAGTGTGACCAGATCCTCAAAGAGCTGGGGAACTCTGAACTCCTTCACCCGCAGATCGCAAGCTGCGTCCACCGGCATGCCTGCCGGAGGGTGGGGCATGCGGATCCTTTTTCTGCCCTCAAAGTGGAGGGGAACCGGCAGGCACTCGACGTGTGCCGCAAAAAAAGAGCAGGACTGGTATCATTCCGCGACCGGGTATTGGCAAGCGTGATCGCCAACACGTTTGACTACGGGGTGCACGAACATACGGTGAGCGGCGATTTTGCATCGTTCTTCGACAAAGAATTCCAGAAAGGGCTGGCTGTCGATGACACGGATCAGATCCTTTCCCTAGCCGAACAGGTGGTGTACCTGACCGACAACTGCGGCGAGATCGTCTTTGACCGGCTCGTTGTGGAATTTCTCAAAGCCCGCGGGTCCCACATCACGCTTGCCGTCAGGGATGCCCCGATCTTAAACGATGCGACGCTTGACGATGCCCGTGCGCTGAAGCTGGACAAACTTGTCGACCGGCTGACGACAACGGGCGGAGGCGCGGAGATCGGCCTTGACCTCTATAAGATGCCGGCGGACCTCATGGATGCCATTGACAGCTGTACCATCATCATCGCAAAGGGGATGGCCAACTACGAGTCCCTCTCAATGTATGAAGGTCTTCCCCCTGTCGCATACCTTATGGCTGTGAAGTGCCAGCCGGTGGCAGAGGATGTGGGCCTGCCGGTTGGTTCGATGATTGCGATGTTACGGAAATAACATCGTATCATCTTCATCTCCCTTACGTCGTCATCCCCGGGTTACTCGTATTCCGAACCGACGGTGAGAACGAGAAGCCATCAGGCTTCGCGGTCTGGGACCGGGTGCCCGACTACATAGCCGGATACTAAAAAAAGAACCTGCGTGAAGTCAGCCGGGGCAGGGGAGAGATCCCCCGCTCCCCATCTTTTGCCCTAACTGTTTTTTTTTTGA
>JAPKXV010000316.1:12248-27865 GCA_026394635.1 Methanoregula sp.
ATCCCATACCCTTTTCTTGAAAAAAAACCGATCAGTGATCATGATACCGCTTGATGGGGCTGCACTCGGATGGATGCTTATTGTCATCGGCGCCATGCTCCTCCTTGTGGAAATGCACAGCCCCGGATTTTTTGCGGCTGTGCCGGCGACTGTGATGATCGTCCTCGGCATCATGGTGCTTCTCGGGATTGACATCTACAACTCCGGCTGGGGGGCGATTGTGGGCGTAACCGCTGCAATCATCGCGGGAGGGATGACTGTCTGGGTTTACAGTAAGATCACCCCGAACGAAAGCCCGACGACGATAAGCCGCGATTCGCTGGTCGGGCTTGAAGGTATCGTTATAAAAGAAGTCGACGCTGATACGCTGAACGGAAAAGTCAAGGTCGCGAGCCAGGAATGGAGCGCCCACACCCGCGGGGCGGTAATACCTGCCGGGAAGAAAGTCCGGGTTATCAGCTCGGAAGGTGTACACATTGTCGTGGAGGAGGTAGCGTAACATGGCATTCATCGAGACATTGATTACCATATTCCTGATACTGGTCATCGTCGCCATCTTTGCAAAGGGCGTCGTTATCGTCCAGCCGTACGAGCAGGGGCTCCAGATTCGGCTGGGAAAATATGTCGGCAGGATGAACCCGGGGTTCCGCTGGGTCGTCCCGTTCCTGACCGATGTGATAAAACTCGACCTGAGAACAATGGTGATGGAAGTCCCAAGCCAGGAAGTGATCACGAAGGACAACTCTCCGACCAACGTGGACGCGATCGTGTACGTGCGGGTCATCGACCCGGAGAAGGCGTTCTTCGAGGTCTCCAACTACCGGCTGGCAACAGTCGCACTCGCTCAGACGAGCCTCCGTGGCATCATCGGCGACATGGAACTTGATGAGGTCCTGTATAACCGTGATGTGATCAACACCAAGCTCCGTGACATCCTTGACCGCGAGACCGACCAGTGGGGTGTCAAGGTCGAACGTGTCGAGATAAAAGAGGTTGACCCGGTCGAAGCGGTCAAGAGCGCGATGACCGAACAGACTGCGGCAGAACGTGCCCGTCGTGCAGCAATCCTCAGGGCGGATGGCGAGAAACGCTCTGCAATTCTCAAGGCAGAAGGCCTGAGGCAGAGCATGATCCTTGAAGCCGAAGGGGAACGGCAGAGCAAGGTGCTCCGTGCCGAGGGTGAACGGCTCTCCCGGATCCTGCAGGCGCAGGGTGAGGCACAGGGTTTACGTATTCTCTCGGTCGGTGCTGCACCGCTTGACAACCGGGCGATCACGGTGCTATCGCTGGACGCATTAAAAGCAATGGCGAACGGACAGGCAACCAAGATCATCTTCCCGTACGAGATCTCCCAGCTGATCCGGCAGGGTGCAAGGTTCCTAGGTGCAACCGAAGAGACCGCCGAAGAGATTGCCGGCCGCCCGGTGATGGACGAGAGCATTCTGGGGGAAATCCCGAGGCAGGAAGCAGTCGATGCAATCTTAAAAGAGATACAGGACGCGGTGCCAAAAGTCTCTGTGGATGAACTCAAGGACACCAGCAAACGCAGGCTGCCGGTAGAAAAGGCCAAAGACGAACCGGTGCCGCCAGCCTGACCTTTTTTACTACGATTTTTTTTATGAATTTCTGGAGAATGGTTTTCACCTGACACGGCAAAACAGCAGTACGGGTTCATCCATGCACCATCCAAATTTCAAGGACGCCATCGCAGCCTCCCCGTATATCTTCATTATCGGGGTGGCCGGTGACAGCGGATCCGGGAAGACCACGTTCACGCAGGGCATCCGGAGCATCTTTGGGGATGAGATGGTCTCGACGATCACGCTGGACGATTACCACAGTCTCGACAGGGCCGGCCGGAAAGAGCAGGGGATCACCGCGCTGGATCCCCGGGCAAACCGGCTCGACCAGTTTGAAAAGGACATCACCCTGCTCAAGCGCGGTATCCCCATCGAAAAACCTGTCTACAACCATGATACCGGGACCTTCGGACCTCCCGTAATTTTTCACCCGAAAAAGATCCTGATCCTTGAAGGGCTCCACCCCCTGTTCACCCCTGCCATTCGCAGCCATCTCGACTTCTCGCTCTTTGCAGACCCGGTGCAGGAAGTCAAGTATGACTGGAAGATACGGAGGGACATGGGCAAACGGGGGTACACGCGGGAACAGGTGACTAAAGAGATCGCTGAACGGGAACCGGATTACCAGACCTACATTGCACCCCAGAAAGAATTTGCCGAAGCGGTTATCGGCATCGACTATTCCGAATATGGCAGGCAGCTGGGGCTGCAACGAAATGTGTACCGGATCACCCTTTCCCAGAGCAAAATGAAGCAGAAGATAGAAAATATCGATCTCTCGCTTGACCTGTACTCCATCCTCTCAATTTCCCAGAGGAATTTCTCGCTTAAGTTCGGGTCCAGTGAGCATAACGGCCACAAGATGGGGGACCTGATCATGGACGGGGAACTGAGCGGGCACGTGGTCAAAAAGCTCGAGCAGAGCATTGAGCACCAGACACGGGTCCACCCGATCTCAATTTTTAAGGACCGCCCCTATGTGACTGCCGGTGATCTCGCCCAGCTGATCCTGTGCTGGCGGATCATCCACCGCCGTATCTTCAGAGAGACCTGATGCGGGCGTGGCGTGCCCGGTCCCTCAGTGCATGAACACTGATCTTTGCCTCGCAGGCGATGGGAGAAGGAGGGGGCTTCAGCTCAAAAAAGAGAGCGGGATTTAGGATATGCAAAAAAGGGTTTTTTTTACTGACTGTTTTTCCCGTCAGCAGGGTGCCCTGAAATCAATAGGGGGATTTTAAAATTTTTACAGGTGGAGCAGGTACGGCAGCAGGATCAACGACATCAGCATAACGAGCATGACGTAACTGACACTACTGACCACCCGGGCTGAATATCTGATGAGCCCGCGCCGGTCAAGCAACCGGTCCACACCTTCTTTTAGGATATACCCGCCATCGAGCGGTACCATGGGGATCGCATTGAAGATCCCCACGTTGATGTTGATCCAGCCGCACCAGAAGAGCAGGTGGATAACACCCCAGAACGCGGCAAACGGTACCTGGTAATACGGTTCGTCCGGGGAATCGAACGCGAGGAGCCGCAGGAACTGGGCGTTTGATGAGGTATCGAACGGGATGATGAGGAACTGGAGTACGCCAAACGGCGAGAGCATGCTCCCGATCGCCTCCTTGACCGATGCCCCGTCATAATATTGCACACCCATGAACCCGCTCGGGCGGCTGAGCTCAGCCGGCCACGGCGCGAGCGTAAAGTTATATTCAGAGACCGCTGCATCCTTTTCGACCATCAGCGCGACGGGATCTCCGGGTTGTGTGGTATTAAGAATTCCTGCGACCTCGTCCCGTGTGGTGACCGGGACCCCGTTGACTGCCTTGACCACAGAACCCTGCGGGACGCCTGCATGGTCGGCGGGAAAGTCCTTGTAGATCCCGTGGATGACCGGCGCTGTTGTCGGCACTGCGGTGCCGACGAGCAGGATGAGCAGGACAAAACATGAAAAACCCACGATAAGGTTGTTGGTGATACCGGCACCAAACATCCGCATCTTGGGCATGCCTTTGGTCTTTTCCAGCTCTTCCTCGTCAGGTTCGACAAAAAACCCGATGGGGATGACCGCGAGGATGACCCCCATGCCTTTGACGGTGATGTTCTCAACCCGGCAGAGGAAACCGTGACCGAACTCATGGACTGCGATGGTGATGATGAACGCGAGCCAGACCGCGAGGCTTGACGGGACGTATTCATTGATGCCCGGCAGGAGCAGGATGTTCTGGGGTTTGTAGATGCCCGTGGGCTCCGGCTGGAGGATGAGGGTGTACCTCACCGAGATGACAAGCATCGCCGTAATGAATACCGAGACCAGCACGACCATGAGCACGCCGAACGTGCCGTACAGCCGCAAAAATGTCCGTATGGCGCTGAACCGGTCGAAAATTCCGACCCGGTCTGTCTTGATCGCCATGAACGGGCCGTAGAACATGACATGGTCGGTAAATAATTTCCGGGAGTGGATAGTGTATGCCACTACGGCGTAGAGGGTGACGAGAAGGAGAACAGGATAGACCCAGCTCATGTGGTGTACCGGTGCGGCGACAAGATAGATAAATTGGTGGTCGGGGGCAGAAGGATGGTATTCGTCAATTCCGGTTATCATGTCCGATGAATCACGGGTAAACGTTCACCTTTTTAGAACAGGAGACCATGATTTTGCATACCATTCACGACATCCTGAACTACTCATATATTTTTTGGTGATTGGGTAAAGTTCACCACTAACCATAAATTAGTGCATAGCATTTTTTTTTAACCAATATGTAAAAATTGTCTTTCAATGCATTGGGAGGGGAAATTACCTGTCCCCTCCCTTTACCCACCCCTCCTCATTGCGATAAGGTGGTATTCTGTTCTGAGGTTATATCGCAATTAGAGGGTGCCCGTGCAGCGGGGGTAAAGCCCAAGAGCGGTTATGCAATTTCCAATTATATCCAGATCTGATTGGTGGTGGATGTTACATAATCACCTAATTTTATTGATGTCTCTTTTCCGTCACTGTGACAATTGTCAGCCTCATGGTTCTGCTTACACGGGCAGGGTACATATAGGTCAGGGGAGTCAGACTCACAAGTATCACCCCTGCCGGATTTAAAAAAGGGCTCTCTGTTCCGTGTCAGCGATAAGGTGTTCGATTGTCTTCCAGCTCATCCGGGCACATGCAGGCGGGCGGTGGTGCTTTTCCATGTAGGAAGACAAAAACGCAACTGTTACCGGATCCGAGGGATAACCGCTCCCGATCGTGCCAAAGGTTTCTGCAAGCAGCCCGATCTCCCTGTCCCGCACGACTTTTGCCACGATACTTGCAGCGGACACAATTTTGTAGGTCTGGTCGGCATGGTGTTCCGAAACGATCCCGCAGGAGCGATCGTGGAGGTGCTCCCTGACCATCTGTGCGTACCGTACCGGGTTTACATCGCAGGCATCCACATAGGCGGTTGTCGGGTTGAGACGGCTGATGACAGCAGCATGCGCACGGGCAACGCACGCGTTCATCGAGATCTCTTTGCGCCGTGCATCGATCGTTTCTGAGGGAATGATGACCGTGGCGATGCTGCACGTTTTCTCTATCAGCCCAAACAGGTGCCCGCGTTTTTTTGGAGATAGTAATTTGGAGTCCTTTACATCAAGGTCCAAAAAAAGATCTTCTGACGCGGCACCCACGGCTGCGACAACCATTGGCCCCAGCACGGAACCCTTGCCTGCCTCGTCCACACCACAGATCACATATCAGGATTGATTGCGCAAATTATTTCAAGGGAGATGCTGGTAACCGGTAGTCATGTACATCATCATCGTGGGTCTTGGCGGGATCGGGAGATGTCTTGTCGGGCAGGCAGTCGAGCACAGCAATAATGTCGTTGCCATCGACCAGGACGAGTCGCGCTGCAGCGATATTCTCGAGCACCACGATGTGCTGGCAATCACCGGTAATGCTACCGACAAGTCGATCCTTGAGGAAGCGGGGATTGACCGGGCGGACGCGTTCGTTGCCACGACGAGCGATGATGCCGTGAACCTGATGGCATGCTGGCTTGCAAAACGGTTCCGCGTGCCCCAGGTCGTGGCGATCGTCAACCAGACCGCCCATTCGGAATTTTTCAAGGAGGTTGGGGTGAGGATCAGCGAGAACCCTGACGAACTGGTCGCCTCACGGCTCTATTACTGGGCGGAGAACCCGCAGCTCCAGCAGCTCGCCCAGATCCCCGGCGGGTCGATCTTTGAGATCATGGCTGAAAACGGGGCGCCCATTGTCGGCCACGAGATCCGTGATCTAAAGGTAAAAGACTTTGTCTTTATCGCGATCCGCCGCCAGTCGGGAGAACTCATCATCCCGAGTGGTAATGTCATAATCCATGCAGGCGACACGTTCACGGTATTTACGAAAAAAGAGGCGGAGGACGACTGCCTGCGCCTGTTGAACAATCAACTCAAGAAGTCAACGTAGCGATGCGGCGAGTGCGCCCAGCTCGAACATAAGTTTCGGGTTCACCTTCATCAGTTCTTTGATGAGGGTGATTGTGGAGAACTCGGTGAGGTTCAGATTTGATACCGATTTTATGATCGCGTTGAGTTTCTCGTCGGGCTGTTTGATTAAGTATTCCTTGATATGGTAGTTACGCTCGATGGACTTGCCCATCTTTGAACTGCGCCACCCTGCATCATACGCCATCAGGGCCTTTTTACTGGTGTTGCCTTTTGCGATGCAGTCTGCTGCGACATCGGCGGCGAGGCGTCCCGTAACCATCGCATTATAGATCCCGCCGCCGGTGAGGGGGTCAACCACCCGCGCCGCATCCCCGACGATGATGAGCCCGTCCGCCACTGTGCAGTCGAGCGGGCGGCATACCGATACACCGCCGACAATGAACTCGATCGGTCTTCCCTTCGGGAATGTTTTGTGGACGAATTTATCGAGGTAGTCCTTTGCCCGGTGCCCGCTGCCGCTCTTCCTCCCCGATATCCCGATACCGACGTTTGCCGAACGCTCCCCTTTCGGGAATATCCAGAGGTAGCCTTCGGGTGCGATCTCGTTGCCCAGGTAGAATACGGTTGAATGCGGGTCGATATCGATATTGGTCAGCACATACTGCGCCCCGCTCATGATCTCGCGGACCGGAACGGTGGTGTCGATGCCGCACCAGCGGGCAAACTTGGACTCGACACCGTCGGCGGCAACCACCACATCCGCAGTCACGTCCATGACCTGTCCGCAGTACTCAAGCGTTGCTCCTTTGACAACCCCGTTCTCCATGATGGGGGCTGCTGCCCGTGTCTTGACCGAGACATCCGATCCTGCGTCAGCTGCCTGCCACACGAGCTCCCGGTCAAAGAACTTGCGGTCAAGGATGTATCCCACCTTGTTTCCCGCAAGGCTGGACTCAAGTTTCATCTTCGTGCCGTCAGGTGCGACAATCGCCGCCCCGGTCATCTCCGCCGAAATCCACCGCTTGTCCGGCTCGATGAACTCCGCAAGCGCCACCTGCCCGATCCCTTCCGCACACCGGACCGGCGCCCCGATCGCCGACCGCTTCTCGACAAGGCACACCGACAGCCCCTTTTTTGCCGCCGTCCGTGCTGCAATCGCTCCTCCCGGGCCCCCGCCGATCACGAGGATGTCATAGTGGCTTTTCATTGACAAACTCCAGTGCCCCCAGAGGGCAGACCTTGGCGCAGATGCCGCAACTCGTGCAGCTCTTTTCAACGCAGAGGTATGCGTCGATCAGTTCGAGGGCTCCTTCCGGACAGACCGACACGCAACACCCGCAATACCCGCAAATATCCCGATGTACTTTGAGCATTGCGATAAATGTTGGAGCGCAATTTCATTAATCTTTACGTATGAAGGGCAGGTCCGGCTCCGGTGGCATTACTCCTCAGGTAGAAAATGTGCCGTACTTCCCGCCCCCGCCCGCATGCAGCGTTACCCTGCCGTTGCGCAGCGCGTCGATGGCGTCTGCCACTTTCGGGTGCACGGCCCGGATCTCCGCAACGGGAGTGCTGGTGAGCACCGTGATCTCGTTCTCAAAGGCAGCGATGAACGCGTCGTAGACTGCCCGGCACTTTTTGGTATGCGGAGCCGATACTCCTTCCACGGTCTGGATGATCTGCCCGAGCGGGACCATGTGGAGATACGGGGGGCGGGGGCGGATGTCCCCGGTCGAGAGCTCGCGTGCACGGTCACACACGCCTTTCTTGATGATGCCGCCGTCATTCGGGCACCGCCATGCATGCCGGATCGCTTCTTTGAGGGTAAACTGTGTGAAGCAGCGGACACAGGCGGTGCGGTTGTACTTCCCTTCTTCCGGGAAGAACCCGGCATTCATCACGATCCTGCCGTTCTTCACCGCATCAAGGACCGCACGTACGGTCAGGGAAGAAAGTTTGAGCCGGTTGAACTCGCGGGCAAACTTCTCAGGCGCCGGGCTGTGGGCATCGGAGTTGGAGAGGAACGGGATGCCATAAAGATCCTTAATGCCGGCGCCGTACCTGCTGTCTGCGGAGAGCCCGAGTTCAAGGAGATCGATCGGCTCAGAACCATAGCAGGCAGAGACGGAGTCGAAGTATGCATACATCGCCGTCCACGGTGTGAACGCGTGAGCAGGGCCGATCAGCCCACCGGTGTCATGGACAATTTTTGCGATTGCTTCACCGGAGAGATAGACATGCGGCCTGCCAACCGATACCAGGCTCCTGCTGTGGGCTGCAAACCGTTCCCGGATCTCATCGAACACTGAAAAGTCCTCCGCAAGGATCAGGTGGTGCACCCGTGACTGGTCTTCCACCTCAGCGGTCGGGACGACAACAATGCCGGCGTCGTTTTCCATACAAGGGCGCCATGCCTGCTGCCACGCGGGGTGCAATGCGTCGCCGGTCCCGAGCACGGAGATACCCTTGGTCACGCATGCCGTGATGAGATGTTCCGGCACCATCGAGCGGGAGACGGCAATCGAGTACGGGGAGTGGATGTGCAGGTCGGCATTGGCGAGCATGGGGGCCTCTGAATAGTACAGGGGTGTTGGTACTAATTAATCAGGATCTTTTCCGGGGGAGATTAACGGAAAGAAAAGATTCGTTTATAACAAAATTTTAAAAACCCCTACCCGATATAGCTCAGCTCGTCCTGGCTCTGCAGCTTCTCGCCCTCGATCAGCCCTTCAATCATGCGCTCCATTTCTGCGGCACGGTCGTTGAGCTGGGTGGGGTCGACCGGGATATTGAGGAGACGGGAGAGGAGGGTAAGGACACTCGTCGCACTCCGTGGATCGACAAGGTAGCCGCTCGTCTCGCCCATGAGGCAGACTGCGTCAATGTTCCGCAGGGCGCCCAAGCCCAGCAGGAGCCCTGCTGCGCCGATGATACCGCCCCCGCCGGGCTCGTCCCTCTGGAAGATGACTCCCGCCGCCTCGATCTCGGGGCGCAGCTCGGCTCGGCTCACGGCACCGAGCACCCGTGGCTCCTCGACAAAGTGGCCCACGCCGAACCCGCCGAGCGTGTAGATGCGCTGCACGCCCAGGTCCGCGGCGATGTCAAGGTACTGGTCGGTGAGGATGTAGTGCCCCTCGTTGGAGGTGCTCTGGTAGTCGCCGACAAGGAAGACAACATCGCGGGTATCGGTGTGGTGCAGGTACAGCTCGTTCCGGACAAGCCGGGCGACGCCATTCTCCTCGATAATGACGTGCGGGGGGAAATAGAGGGAATGGATCTCGGCGATCTTCTCGGCGCCGAGCATGTGGATCATGTATTCCGCGACCAGCTTGCCAACCTGCCCGATGCCCGGGAGCCCCTCGATCATGACGGGGGATTCCAGTTTCCGGTCCTTGAAGTTGTCAAGGAACCGGACGCTGATGTCCTCGATCACCGCACCATCCTCCGGTACTTCCCGTACTTGTCCTCGGGTGAAAAACGTGCAGGATGCGCCGTCTCTGTCGGTGCGCCGCAGGTGGGGCAGGTGGGTAAAAGGGTATAGGTCCGGTCAACAGGACAGCGGCGGATCCGGCCGGTCATTGACTCTTCCCTGACTTGGGTTTCTTGACAAGCTTGCCCTCGCCGCCTGCCTTTTCCACGACCGCGATCGCGAGGTTTGCTGCCTTTTCGATTGCCTTTTCCGCTTTTTTATAGTCTGGTGCGGTCACCTTGATCCGGTACGTGGGTGCACCGAGGTAGAGGAGTTCGATATCCACACCGGCAATCTTTGGTTCGGCACTTTTGAGCGCTTTTTTAATCACGGAAATCCCGTCAGGCAGGGTGCAGGTGAGGATGAGGTTTCCCGTAACCTCGACTTTGGGGACTTTCACGCTCTCCTGCGCCACATGCATCAGGGCATCAGAAGCCTTTTTCGAGAGCCCCAGTTTTTTTATTACCGGCTCGCCCTCAATGACCAGATCCTCAAAAACAGGGTAAAGGGCTCCGTAACTCTCGAGGATCAGGTCCTCGATCGCCTGTGCGGGCTCGTCAGCAGCCTTTGCGGCAAACCCGATCCACTTCTTTGCTTTTGACTCGTTCTTCCACTCGCGGATCTTCTCGCGCCGCTGGTGTTCGTTGACGTCTTTTAAGGAAAGGTCAATGTGACCGCGGGAACGGTCCACGTTGAGCACTTTGCAGACGATCTTCTGCCCTTCACGGATGTGGTCGCGGATGTACTTGATCCAGCCGGTTGCAATCTCAGAGATGGGGATGAGCCCCTGCCGCCCGCTGTATTCGTCCAGCGAGACGAACGCAACAAAGTCCTTTACGTTCTCCACGGTGCAGACGACAAGTTCTGATTCCTGGGGCCATTCCCTGTCTTGCATATCGTCACAATCACTTGAGATCTGCGAGGATCTCAGCCTTTAAATTCGCTTTTCCACCGGTCGGGGTGGCAAGTTCCTTTCCACAGACCACACAGTTCACGATGGTGCTCGCCTTTTCAAAGACTATCTGTTCGTTCTCGCAGTCCGGACACTTCACTTTAAAAAATGCGCTCCGGTTCTCCCGAATTTCACGTACCATGCTGCTCACTCCGTCAGTTCAAATTTCGCGACCCGGTACCCTTTGCGCAGGTGTGCCTTCCCGCAGGTGACGCAGCGGTACCGCACGTTGATCTTTTTCGTGGGCTTGTCGCCGCCGGGCACCTTAGAGAACTTGCCCATGTTGCCGATCGTTCCCCTGCGCGCTTTCTGCCGGTCAATCCAGTGGAGACCGGTCGTCTTACCTTTCTTAACTTTCTCGACCTCATGCACCTGATGGCTTCTGCAGAAGGGGCAGTAAGTCTTGAATTTTGCTGGCATTTTCACAAAAATTACCCCGTTTATGATATCGAATACCAATACTATTTACTAAGATTCATATTTAATGCTATGTTGCGCTCGACAAGAACCTCGGCATTCCGCTCCGGCAGCGTCACGATATCCCCTTTTTCAAGCGTATAAATCCTCCCGTCAACGCCCATGAACGCGTCCAGATTGTCAAGCACCCTGACAAGTGCGTAGGGCGGGGAAATAGGCGGGGAGGCGGGTGCCGGGCCGGGATATGCATCCAGGGGGAGGGACGGGTCCTGATCACCTTCCGGTACAGGTTCATCCCCGACAGGAAGTGACTGACGGATCGTGGAAAGGAGCATTCCCTGGCAGGTGCTAATCGCACTGGCGATCCGGTTAAACATCTCCCGCTCCGGGGGGGTCATCTTCTTTGTCTCTTCGCGGTCGATATAATTTCCCTGGGCCTGACTCCCGGCGAGGGTGAGGATCTTTTTTGCGCGGATCACAAAGAGTTCGTGAGCAGTCTCCCGTATGCTCATCGTTTCTTCGATGAGGGCACGGGCTTCATCGGAGAGCGGGTCTTCGATCGCGTACACTTTTTCGAGCAGTGACGATACAGCAGTATGCGTGCGGTCGAAGAGGTCATGGGGTATCTGGTTTAACCGCCCGGTCTCACGCTCGGAGAGGAGCACCTTCCGCAGATCATCAAGCCCCACCATGGATATACCTCACGCGATCTCCGCCATTCCGCGGCAGCATAAAAATACCGCCACCGCTTCGGGTACTGTAGTGATCCCTTTTTGAAGCTGATAAGTGCTTCCGAGCATCGGCGTCGGCCGGGGGACGGTCACGTCAATCCGGACATCACGCGTCCCGAATACCACCGCATCGGTCAGCGGGTCGAATGCAGCAAGGTTCCGGATCTCGATCTGCTGCACCCGCATCCCGCTCCCGCCATGCAGGGAGGTGGGCATCCGGATCAGGCGCTTTGTGTCCGTGGTCACCGGTTCATCGGCAAGTGCTGCCTGTTCGAGAAGCCGCTTTTTAAACTCCCCCTCTTCTGCGGTAACAATCTGGGCAAGCCCGCGGAATTTCCTGATCAGTCCGGCAGCAGGCGTGTGGGTGAGCTCAGCGACAATAACCTCACGTTTTTCGAGCAGCTCTTCTGCGGTTACTCTCCCGATCTGGGGGATCGCAGACAGGTGGGCGAGCGCTTCCTTTTCGGGAAGTTTTCCCAGCCATGTGAGATACTCAATCAGCGTCGCCTGGTACCGTGCCTGCCAGCAGGGGCGGGCGGGGGCGGCCTTTGCAAGCATTGCCGCAGGGTCGATCCCGATCCCGCAGACGTAATCGATCATTTCACGCCGCTCTGCGCTCCCCCATGTTCGCAAAGCGATATCCTTCACATGGATATGGTACCCCCGCCCACCCGAGAAAACAACGTCAATCGTCTTTGGATCGATGCCGAGCTCTTCTGTCAGCATTGCAAGGAGTTTTTGTGCCTCCTCCTTAACCCGTGCAAGCATCACGTCATAGGGTCCCCGCATGATGTGATCGGCATCAAGGTCGAAGATCAGGTCGGCTCCCAGCCACCCCTTCTCCTTCATGGTCGGGGCGTCCGGGCGCTCGTAATAAGCGACTGAATAATATGCATGGGCAGGAACGAGGTTCTTTACGTACTCGAAGAGCTCTTCCCGGTGTGAAAAACCGATGTGCCTGCGCATGTGGATCTCGGGATAACCCGGGGAAAACAGAACAAAACCCCACTCGCGCTGTTCGATAGAGGGAGGGGCAACCAGCACGGTCTTCTTATAATATTCAGCAAAGCGCTGTTTTACAAACTCAAGTGTGGCCGGTTTCATGTAGCGAACTCCCCTGTGGAGTGAACTCCTGCAGGACGCGAACTCCTGCGGGCCAGCTCCTTTTCCATATAGGGGCCTCTCCGCTCATATCCCTGACTGCGGTAGTACGGGCGCACACCGATCCCGCTCAGGATCGCAAGCCTGCAGAACCCGGCGTCGCAAGCAATCTTTTCTGCACGGGCCAAGAGCACCTTCCCGTGGCTCCGGTGCTGGTACTCCTCATCCTCTGCACTCTTTCCCAGCGGGACGATACTCCCGTACACATGCAGCTCCCGCACCAGTGCTGCACCGTCAAGTTCCGGCAAAAAGACGGATGAGGGGAATCGCAGGCGTGCAAACCCGATCAGCGAATCACCGGAAACCGCGGAGATAAAATGCTCCTTTCCACCGCAGCAATCGTACCGGAGCGTCTGGATCTCAGCTTTGGCATCAGAGGGCAGGCGCCCGATCTCCCGGCACCGGATGCAGCGGCACCGTTTCCCGGCTTTATGCAACCGGTCCTGCGCAAGCTGCCGGAAGTTGGAGTGCTTTGACCCTGCCACGATCAGTTTTGCCGGGATATCCCGCTGGATCCGCTGGAGCCGGGTATACTCCGGGATCAGCGACTTTGCATACGCGATGAGCTCGATCATCTCGTCTTCGGAATATGGGGTGTATCCCCCTTTCTGCCAGAGCGATTCGATCTCGGAGCCGGGGGTAACCAGCGTGGGGTAGATCTTGAGGAAATCGGGCCGGAACCGGGGGTCGGAAAATATGGTCTCGAACATTATACGGTCGGATGCGAGGTCTGCTCCCGGCAGGTTGGGCATCATGTGAAACCCGACCTTGAGCCCTGCATCCCGCAGCAGCCGGTTTGCTTCAACGGCGTCCTGAACCGTGCAGCCCCGGCGGTTCAGCGCAAGGATGCGGTCGTCAATATGCTGGACGCCCATCTCGACCTTGGTCACTCCAAGCGAGAGCATTCGTACGATATGCTCCTGCCGGCACCAGTCGGGGCGGGTCTCAAACGTGATCGCGACGCACCGGACACCTGCCTGTTCATTGGCGGCACTCACGGCCTCAAAGTCCGGATGTGCCGCAACCGCAGCAGGACTGTCAGGGTAATCGTTCATTGCCTGGATGCACCGCACGACAAACTCCTGCTGGTACTCCACGGGACGCGCCGTCATCGTGCCGCCCATCACGATCAGCTCCGCCTTGTCCACGAGGTGCCCGAGCAGCTCGAACTGGGCAAGGCGCGCCTGCACCTGCCGGTACGGGTCGTAGTTGTGCTCGCGTGCCCGCAGCGCCGCAGGTTCTTCGCCCGTATAACTCTGGGGGGATTTGAACGGGTGATCAGGCCCGCCGGGGCAGGGCAGGCACTTGCCGTGCGGACAGGGGGCAGGCGAGGTCATCACCGCGATCGGTGCAACGCCGGAGAGCGTCCGGGACGGCTTGACCAGAAGCAGCCTGCGCAGGCGTTCGCGTTCCCCTGGGAGTGCTGCGGCCAGCAGTGCAGAATTTTTCGGGACGGCGCTCAGCCGGAACTTCCGACATACATCAATTTTTTCCGCAATGATGCGCTTATCACCGGGTTCGAGGGGGATAATGCGGGAGATGATCTCCCGGTACGCCTTCGCCTCGTCCATAAAAAGGTTAATGTTCGGCTGCAACCCGTGTCGATGCAGTGTCAGAAGAATAGGACATCACAGGCATGCGGCGCCCGTGGATGTGGGAAACAATTTCATCGCCCAGGACAAGGAGGGCTTCCTTGTGGGCTTTCTTATCTTTATGAATGTGGACAGGAGAGATTGCAAGGGAACTATAACGGTTTGTGGGAATTTCTTCACTGGTGATGCCTTCATAGTACTTTTTGATGTGAATCATCAGCATATGTAAATGGAGTAACTCTTCTTTTTGCACATTATCACCTTCCGCAAAAAATTACATGTCTTTTGCGGTTGATATATCTTTTTGGTGACCTTTATATCAGATCACGTTCGCGGTAGTGCCGCGATAATCGGGCTCGCAATTGGGGATGCTCTGGGCGCGCCCCTTGAAGGGTTCCCGGCATCCCTGAAGAGGGTGACGGACATGCTTCCGGGTGGCAGGCATCCAAGGACGAAGGGGGAAGTCACCGACGATACCCTGCAGGCGCTGGCAGTTGCTGCATCGCTTACCGCATGCCGCAGGTTCGATCCTGATGACCTGATGGCGCGGCTTGTTGCCGCGTACCTTGACAACCCGCAGTGGTTTGGCCCCACTTCATCCGCTGTTTTCGACCTCGTCAGGAGCGGTGTCCCGGTGCACACGGCTGCCGCTGTTGCGCACGAGCGGCTGGGTGCGGGCCGGAGCAATGGGAGTGTCATGCGGGGTTTTCCTCTGGGAGTGTTCTATGCCCCGGGTTCGGTCGGGACCATGAGCATCGCCTGTTCGCGCCTGACCCACTATGACATGGTCGCCGCCCACTGTTCGGTGTGGCTGAACCTGATGACGAGCGCGATGTGCCGGGGGAGCACGCGGGAGACAGCATTCCGGCAGGCTTACGCAGCCTGTCAGAACGATGACGTGTTCCTTATGCTGGGGCATTATAAAGACTATCCCCCGGACCCATCCCTCGACGCCCTCCTCTGCGCCCATGCCGCGCTCTCCTGTTTCATGGACGCCGGTTCCTTTGAGGACGCCGTGATCTCGGCCGTCAACCTCGGTGGGGATGCGGACACGGTCGGCGCATGCTGCGGGGCGCTTGCCGGCGCGTGCTGGGGGATGGATGCAATACCCGAACGGTGGATGAAGGATCTGGTGGATTATGCCCGGATCAGCTCGGTTGCGTGGGAACTGGCACGGGTGGGGGAAGAGTGAATTTGAAGAAATTTTGAATATGTTTTTTGGAAAAAATCTCGTTCTCCACTACAACAGCCGAGTAATGATTAATCTATAGAATT
>JAPKXV010000136.1:0-637 GCA_026394635.1 Methanoregula sp.
CGTGAACAGAGAGGATCTCGTCGTCCTCTGCTTCTTCCATGAATATAGCGAGGCCGCAGAAAGTGCAGGCTGCGAAGTGCACCGGTTCAACACCATCGCAGGGTTCAACCCGGGGGTCGGCCTCGTCATGGCAGACACGGCGATGGCGACCGCACACAACGGGACCACCATCCACGACCCGGACGAGGACGGGTTCTCCGCGACCCTGAAGTGTCACGACCCGAACAGTGAGATCTACACCGTGACCTTCACCCAGGACCAGATCAGCATCTCGTCCTACTCGGACGACGCGATTCTCGCGAAGGTCGAAACCTGGGCAGACACCGTCACCGCCCTCGCGTGAGGTGATGGCGATGGACAATGAAATTCTCATCACCGCAGCGTTCCTCGGCGCCGGGCTGCTCGCGTTTGTGATCATCCCGGGGATGCTCGTCATCTGGGACCGGGTCCTCGATCACATGGAATGGTAAGGGCTCAGACTGAGAACAACCGGGGCGGGGGGAGGTTCCTCCTGCCCCGGGATTTTTTAAATCCAAGTGCTTTTGCACCCGTGCCAAAAAATGCATCTTTTTTATGCCGATTCAATCAGAACTGATTTAAGGCTGGCTTGTGGCACCCGTTCTGATACCCGGAGAAG